>JBGVOA010000177.1:0-2829 GCA_045126095.1 Christensenellales bacterium
CCCAATCCATGGGTGTGAAGGCCGCAGCGTAGATCTCCCGCAGCTCCTGCGCCGTCAGCGGCTCCGGGTGATTGCCCAGACGCTGGGTGTTGACGGAGGCCGCCAGCTCGTCCAGCAGCGCGTCCTCCGGCATTTCGCGGCTGTCCAGGCCCGTTTCCAGCAGCAGACCCTGCAGCAGAACAGAGCCGTAAAACCCGTTGGGCAAGCCGATGCATTCCGCCAGCGCCTCCAGCGTTTCGCCGCCCCGTCCGCTCTCATACAGGTGCGCCCACAGGTGCGGCAGCGTCAGCATACAGGCATGGCCGTGAGCCGGGCCGATGCGCTTGGTGATCTGGTAACTCATGGCATGGGCTGCGGTGGTGCGGCTGACAGCGATGGCGCAGCCGGATTCATAGGCCGCCTCCAGCATCGCATCCTGCGCGTCCTTTTCGCCCGCCAGATAGGCGCTCATGTTGAAGATCACGCCCCGGATGGCCTTCACCGCATGGGAGCGGCTGTCCTCCGTGGCCTTATGCGCCCAGAAGGACTCGATGCCCTGCGCCAGCGCATCCATCGCGCAGGCCTTGCGGTGATAATCCGGCAGCGTCGCCAGGAGCGAGCCGTCCAGCACCACCGCCTCCGGCAGCAGCGCCGGGTGATCCAGCGAGAGCTTCTGTTCGTTCACATACACCACCGCAAAGGGGGTGGCCTCCGAACCCGTGCCCGCCGTGCCAGGGATGGCGATGTGGGGCAGCCAGACGTCCGTCGGCAGGTCGCTGGCCTTCACGCGGGCCATGTCCCCCGCCAGCAGCAGGGCCTTGATGGCCTTGGCGGTGTCCATGGCCGAGCCGCCGCCCAGGGAGATCAGGCCATCGCAGCCGCACTCGCGGTACATGGCCGCGCCGGCCTCGCTGTCCGCAAGGTCAGGGTTGGGGTGATAGCCGCTGAAGACCGGCCAATCCATGCCCGTGCGGCT
The DNA here is from genome assembly GCA_045126095.1 of Christensenellales bacterium. Classification (GTDB taxonomy): domain Bacteria; phylum Bacillota; class Clostridia; order Christensenellales; family Aristaeellaceae; genus UBA11524. The sequence continues at coordinate 956 of JBGVOA010000177.1, forward strand.
GCGGAAGACCTCCGCCATGCGCGCGCCGCAGACCACAAGGGGCTTCTGCACGCTCAACGCCTCCAGAAGCGCCGCGATATTCGCACCGTTCAGGCTGTTCCGGCCGCGGATTACATGCTGCGACATGATGTTACCCCCTTTTTATCAGTATACCATGTTTGCATCCCTGTGTCAAAGCAAACCGCAAAGGATGTCGCGTTCTGTCACTCATCCGGTAACCCATGCGCAGGCAGCGGAGACGATGGCGAAGAGCAACCCTGGCCTGTGGAAGACGATGACAAACTGGCTGAAGGACTTTGTGACGAGCTTCGCCCGCCGTGTGAAGCGCGCCTTCAGCGGCATCACTGCTACGAGCGAGGAGGCCCAGGCGCTGACCGAGATCAGGGACGGCGTGGAACGGTATGTCGGGAATATGCAGAAGCTCTGGGATAATGCCCTGGTGGAGGCTGCGGGGAGGAAGACAGAGGCTGAAACGTCGACTAAGGGTGATGAGACTGAGCGGAAGTATCAACAGAGAAGCAGTAGCTACAATTACGCAAAAACCTTTGAAGAGCAGATGAATGATTGGCTGCATGGGAAATTCCCTTCCAATGATGCCCTGCTCCTAGGAAGAACACCAGAGCTTTACCGGAAGATCGGCCTGGGCGACCTGCCGATGACTATCAATCAGACGCATGTGGACTATGTTGTGAACGGCACAAAAGATGCAGATCACTACACGGGCGAAGCATGGCTGAAGAAGTTGCCGGATATGATGGAGAACCCTGTGGCCATCATCAGATCTGAATCTGACCCGAACAACAGCGTGATCGCCATTCTGTCCACAAAAATAAACGGTAAGCAAATCATTGCTCCCGTTTTCATCAATACAACCAGCAGACACAATGGTCTCATCATTGACAGTAATAATATTGCTTCTGCATTCGGCAAGGCAAATGCTTTAACAAAACTGCTGACAGATGCCCAGCAGACAGAATCTGCACCTGATAATAAGACCGGAATATATTACTGGAATAAAACGGAGGCTCGTAGCCTGTATAGAATGGCCGGGCTCCAATTGCCCGGAGAAACTATTCAGGACGGCCTCATTCACAGTATATTCGATGCGGGCGCAGATGTCAACAGGAAAATGATTGCAAGCCAGACCGAGAGCCAGCAGTTCAGACGCTGGTTCGGCAACAGCGTGGTTCGTAACGAGGACGGAAACCCGAAGGTGATGTACCATGCGACGAAGAAGGACAGATTCTCCTATCGGACGGCATACTTCAAAGATTTGGGAAGGATGGTTCTGTCAACACGGTGTACAATGTTGGCAAAATAAAAGAAGCTCAATTCCCTGTGGACTACGTCCATGCGGCTCAAAGGCCAAAGGGGAATCAAGCTTCCGATACAAGTATACCCACTTCCTCGGAATCTGTCAACCCCGATGTGCAATATTCCTCACGCCGCGGCAAGCCCGACCTGAGCGTGCGCGAGGCGCTGATGGCCATCACGGACTTCGCGGGCATGACGCCGGCAGAATCGTCGCTGCTGAACAGGTATCTGGGCAATCTCCTGAAGCTGAAGGAGGTGACGGAAGCCATCGCGGAAAAGATCGCCATCCGGGATAACAAGGAGCGCACGGAGGCCAAGACTGCAAGCACAAAGGCGGCATGACCCGCGCCACGCCGCCTGTATGATGCACTTATCTTTATTCTCAGCCGAAGGTCCGCACGCGGAACACGCCGGGCAGACGCTTGATGTTGGCAATCGCCTGCGCGCTGGGCAGCTCGGGCACATCGACCACGGTGACGGCCATATCCTTCTTGGACTTGTTGGTCAGGTTGACGATGTTCACGCCCTCGGCAGAAATGCACGCGGTGATGGGCGCGATG
>JBGVOA010000178.1:0-4998 GCA_045126095.1 Christensenellales bacterium
GGGGGGCCTCCGGCGGGCAGGGCTCTGCCCTGCACCCGCGAAGGGACTTCGTCCCTTTCGAAACCCATTTCGCGATCTTTCTCGTCTTCTATATTGCCGTTGCGCGCGCGTGGAGCTTGACAGCCCTTGCGCCAAGTCATACTACATCATCGTTGTGGGATTATACTCAAAGTACACCTCCGCGCCCTCCACAGGCTCGCGGGCCATGTCGGTCAGGGCTGCGACAAATTCCTCCGTCTCAGGGTGTACCAACAGCTTGAACATCACATGCCAGCGGGATTTTCCCCGCAGCACCTTCACGCTGGGCTGGTCGGCCAGCATCATCAGCGTCCGCCGTTTCCAGGCAGGATGAGCCTCCAGCAGCTCCTTGCAGCGGGCAAAGAGATGGATCGCCGTCCGCTGTGCCATGGCCTCCGTGGGGCTTTCCACCAGCAGGCGGGCCATGATGGTGAAGGGCGGGTACAGCGCCGTGCGTCGCCGGGAGAACTCCAGCTCGAAGAAGGCACGGTAATCCTGCGCGGCGGAGGCCACGATGATCTCGTCCTCCGGCTTGTAGGTTTGGATGACCACCTCGCCCGGGATCACGCCGCGGCCCGCACGGCCCGCCACCTGCGTCAGCAGCTGGAAGGTGCGCTCCCGGCTGCGGTAGTCCGGCAGGTTCAGCGTCATGTCCGCCGCCACCACGCCCACCAGCGTCACCTTCGGGAAATCAAGACCCTTGGCGATCATCTGCGTGCCCACGAGGATCCTCGCGCGGCCGGAGCGGAACTCGTCCAGGAGCTTCGCGTGTCCCTCCTTGCCGGAGGTGGTGTCGATGTCCATGCGGACGATCCCCACGTCCGGGAAGAGCCGCTGCAGCTCCTCCTCCACCTTCTGCGTACCCGCGCCGAAAAAGCGGATGTACTTGCTCTGGCAGGAGGGGCAGTTTTGCGGCGTATCGGCCACATGGCCGCAATAGTGGCAGTGCAGCCGGCCGTCGCCGCCCGCCATGTGGTACGTCAGCGCCACATCGCAGTTGGGGCACTTCATCGCCAGACCGCAGCTGCGGCAGCTGACGAAGGAGTTGTAGCCGCGCCGGTTCATCAGCAGCATCGCCTGCTCGCCCTTGCGCATGCATTCCTTCAGCTTGCCCAGGAGCACGCCGGAAAAGATGCTGCGGTTGCCCATCTCGATCTCCTGGCGCATGTCCACCACGGTGACCTCAGGCATGGGACGGTTGCCGACGCGGTAGGGCATCTCCAGCAGCGTGTAGTCGCCCCGCTGCGCCTTCGCAAAGGACAGGATGGACGGCGTAGCCGAGGCCAGCAGCAGCGTCGCGCCCTCGTTCTCGCACCGCCAGGCGGCCACGTCCCGCGCGTCGTAGCGGGGGTGACGGTCGCTGAGGTAGGTTGTTTCATGCTCCTCGTCCACCACGATGAGGCCGAGGTTCTCACACGGAGCAAACACCGCGCTTCTCGCGCCGATGATGACCCGCGCCTCCCCCCGTCGAATGCGCCGCCACTCGTCGAAGCGCTCGCCCGCAGACAAGCGCGAATGCAGCACCGCCGCCACTGCGCCGAAGCGCGCGCGGAACCAGCTGACCATCTGCGGCGTGAGGGCAATCTCCGGCACGAGGATCATCGCTGCCTTCCCGCCCTTGAGCACCTCGCGGACGAGGCGGATGAACACCTCCGTTTTACCCGAGCCTGTCACGCCGTGGAGCAGGAATCGCCCCTGCCCCCGCGCCATCTCAGGCAGCACTACGTCCAGCACCTCCTGCTGGTACGGGGTCAGCATCGGATCAGCCACCGGCTCCACCGGATCGTCACCACCGGGGCGACGCAGCACCTCTTCCTGCGTGATGCGGACGAGGCCTGCCTCCTCCAGCTGTTTGAGCGCCTCCAGCGGATCGCGCACCAGCAGCTTCAGGTCGCTCACGGGGTGGACGCCGCCGTCCCTGAGCAGGCTGAGCAGCATCCGCCGCTTCTGGGAGCGCCCCTGGGCCGCGATGGCCCCGTCAACCTCCCCTTCCGGGATGGCCAGGCTGACCACGGGCTGGCACTTGACCTGCACGCGACCCCCGCGCATCTCCGCCGGGAGCATCAGCCTGAGCGTTTCTGCCAGCGGACAGTGAGCCTCCTGGGACATACGCTGCGCCAGTTTGAGCAGCGGCGGCAGGATGGCCGGGTAGTCCTCCAGCGGTGCGCGGATCGCGCGGATCTTCTCCGGCGGCACATCGCATTCCTCGCTGAAGCCGACGATCACGCCCTCCTTGATCATCCTTCCAAAGGGCGCCTCCACCCGCTGGCCCACAGAGAGCTGCATACCCTCGGGCACAAGGTAGGAAAACGTGTGCGCGACATTCTCGTGCACGATATCCACGATCACCTGCGCGTACAAATCTCCACCTCCTGCGCAGAAGGGGCAATGGCCCAACTCGAATAAAGGGTCACAGACCCCCACATTGATTATACTCTTTTTTGGCCCATTGGGCAAGGGGCAATGGCGGATTTACAAAGGTTTTTCCTTCGTTGACACGCGGACTGCAATGTGTGAAAATAATCAGCAACTCCGCTTCCGCTTTTTGCGCGGCGGTACGTCTAATCAGGTGAAAGGAGGGACGCGCATGGATGAGGCCCGCAACGAGATCGACCGGCTGATGCGGCAGCATGGCAGCCAGCTGCTGCGCCTGTGCGCGATGTTCCTGGAGGATGCGTCCCTCGCGCAGGACGCCGTCCAGGATACCTTCCTGCGCGCCTACCGCAGCTGGGGAAGCTGGCGGGGTGAAGCATCGGAAAAGACATGGCTGACGGCCATCGCCGTCAACATCTGCCGCGACTACCGCCGCAGCGCGTGGGTCCGCCGAATAGCACGGGAGAAGGATGTAGCCGACCTTCCCCTGCCGGACGACCGTTTCACCTTCCCCGACAACACCATAATCACCGAGGTGCTGCGCCTGCCGGACAAGCTCCGGGCAGTCGTCCTCCTGCGGTATTACCAGAATCTGAAGCAGAAGGAGATCGCCGCCGCGCTGCATGTGTCCGACAGGGCCGTGCGCCAGCGGCTGAACAAAGCCAACGCGATCCTGCGGGAGCGCCTGAAGGAGTGGTACGAAGATGAAGGATAACGATTTCCAGCAGCTGGTCGACCGCGAATTCGCCCCGCTGGAATGGACCGATGCACAGCGCCTTTCCGCGCTGAACCGCATGCAAAAGGAGGTACATCCCATCATGAAGCGCAAAGCCATCATCGCCATCGTGCTTGTCATTTCCATTATGGTCGTGTCTGCTGCGGCACTGGCCGTCTCCGCGGGCATGCCCACCATGCAGGAGATGATCGACCAGGACGAGCATCGCGCCCGCGAATACGACTACGAGCCCTTCACCGTGCCCGCTGAAGCCGTCGTGACGCCGCAGAACCAGCGTCACACCAGCCGGCTGATCAACATCGAGGTCACCGAGGCTTTCCTGACCTCCGAGGCCTTCTACATGGTCATCCACATCACCCCCGCCCAGCCGGATGCAGTGCTTTGGGATCAGGCCGCCCCGATCGTGCAGGACGGAACCGAGATGCGCTACTTCGACCTCTACCGCCAGGAGGGCTTCCCGCTGCTGACCACGGGCACCTTCACCCTGCACAGCCCCCTCAACGCCGCAGATTACACCCTCATGCCCGATTACTCCGAGGTTCGCCGCGACGCGGACAGAAACGGCATCGTCTGCCTGCTCGCCTACGCGCTGCCGGATGACGAGCTGATCCCCCTGCAAAGCAGCACCGTCATGGGCAAATTCGCCGTCCAGGACTGCCGCACCACCCAATGGGAGTACAACGCCTTCATGTTCGACCTCCCCCGCATGACCGTCAGCGAAATCCACGACAGCTTCCTCATCAACTGAATCCCCTGCCCGGAGGCCACGCGCTTCCGGGCTTTTCATTGTCCCGGCAATGTGCTATAATGGAGCAAAACTTTCCCGGAGGTGCCGCCATGCGCCGTTTTCTCTTCACCCTCGTCCAGCTCACCTGGGGGCTGCCGCAGACGCTGCTGGGCTTCTTCATGTACCTGTACTGGCTGCCCCGCGCAAAGACCCGCTATCTGTACCATGGGGCGATCGTCACCGAATGGACGACCGGCGGCGGGATCTCGCTGGGGCTGTTCGTGTTCGTGTCCGAGAAGGCCAGCCGCTATCAGGTGGATGGCCGCATCCTGACGGAAGCCGAAAGCAAGACCGGCGTGCGCGTGCATGAGTACGGCCACTGCGTGCAGTCACTGCTGCTGGGGCCGCTGTACCTGATCGCGGTGGGGATCCCGTCCTACGCCTGGGCGAATCTGCCCGCGCTGCGGAAGCTGCGGCGCAAGAAGGGCCTGTCCTACTACGCCGTCTGGCCGGAGAAGCAGGCCAATGCCCTGGGCGAATGGGCCACGGGGGAAAAGTCCGTGGGGATTGCCCTGCCGGTGCGGCAGAGGGCGGCTGCATAATACAAACGCCTCCAGTCGCGATACCGGCTGGAGGCCTCCACTTTTCTGCAAATCTTTTTTCCTGCGTTCAGTCAAACCACTCGCTCCTTGCGTCTGTATGGATGTAAGGAGCGCGGGTATCCACACGCTCCGCAAAACACGAAAGGAGGCGACGCCATGACTGCTGACAAGCGCGCTGTCAGCCGCGACGAGACCCTGCGCCGCCTGATGGCGGAGTACGAAATCCCCATCCACCGCATGTGCTGCATCTACCTGCGGGACGCCGACCTCGCTGCCGATGCGGTGCAGGATACGTTCCTCAAAGCCTATCTGGCCCTGGAGCAGTACCGGAGCGAGGCCAGCGAAAAGACATGGCTCACGCGCATCGCCGTCAACACCTGCCACAGCCTTCGCCGCAGTGGCTGGCTGCGCTACATCGACCGGCGGATCGATATGGACAAGCTCCCGGAGCCCGTCGTCCAGGCCGAGTATGGCCTGACGGAGCTGACCTGCGATATCATGCGCCTGCCGCAGAAGCTGCTGGACGTGGTGCTGCTGCACGA
>JBGVOA010000179.1:0-1850 GCA_045126095.1 Christensenellales bacterium
ATCTCCATCGACCAGAAGACCACCAGCCGCAACCCCCGCTCCACCGTGGGCACGGTGACGGAGATCCACGATTATCTGCGCCTCCTCTGGGCGCGGACGGGCCATCCCCACTGTCCCAGCTGCGGGAAGGAGATCCGCCAGCAGACCGTTGACCAGATGGTGGATGCCATGTGCACCTATCCCGAGCGGACGCGCTTCCAGGTGCTGGCTCCCGTCATCCGCGCGAAGAAGGGCGAGCACGTGAAGGTCTTCGAGGAGGCCCGCAAGGCCGGCTTTGTGCGCGTGCGCGTGGACGGCGAGATGGTCGAGATCGACGACGTGCCCGCACTGGACAAGAAGAAGCGCCACTCCATCGAAATCGTCGTCGACCGTCTGGTCGTCCGCCCGGGCAAGGAATTCCAGTCCCGCCTGGCGGACTCCATCGAGACCGCCACAACCCGCTCCGGCGGCCTGGTCATCATGGACATGATGGACGGCAACGAGCTGCTGTTCTCCATGAACTACGCCTGCCCGGACTGCAACATCTCCATCGAGGAGCTGGCGCCGCGCATGTTCTCCTTCAACAGCCCCTTCGGCGCGTGCCCGGTCTGCTCGGGCCTGGGCAGCCGGATGGTCATCAGCGAGGAGATCCTCTTCCCGGACAAGACGCTGTCCCTGCGCCAGGGCGGCCTGAACGCCATGGGCTTCAACTCCGCGGACACGGGCGGCGTGAGCGCACAGTACTTCGCCGCCCTGGGCGAGAAGTACGGCTTCACCATGGACACGCCCATCAAGGACATCCCCGCCAAGGGCATGAAGGCCCTGCTCTACGGCACCGGCGCGGAGAAGCTGACCCTTATCTACGACACCCCCACCGGCCAGGGTAAGTACGCCACCACCTTCGAGGGCGTGATCCCCGCGATGGAGCGCCGCTATCAGGAGACCAGCTCCGAGACGATGAAGATCGCCTACGAGGAGTACATGGCCGAGGAGCCCTGCCCCGCCTGCAGCGGCCTGCGCCTGAAGCCGGAAGCCCTGGGCGTGACGGTGGGCGGACGCAGCATCGCCGAAATTTCAAACCTGTCCATCGAAAAGGCGCGCAGGTTCTTTCAGGAGGTGGAGCTGAGCGAGACGGAAACGATGATCGCCGCGCCCATCCTGCGGGAGATCGACGCGCGCATGGGCTTCCTGATCGACGTGGGCCTGAGCTACCTGACGCTCTCCCGCGCGGCCGGCAGCCTCTCCGGCGGCGAGGCCCAGCGCATCCGCCTGGCCACGCAGATCGGCTCGGCCCTCATGGGCGTATTGTACATCCTGGACGAGCCCTCCATCGGCCTGCACCAGCGGGACAATCAGAAGCTGATCGCCACCCTGCAGCGCATGCGCGACCTGGGCAACACCCTCATCGTCGTCGAGCACGACGAGGACACCATGAAGGCCGCTGACTGGATCGTTGACATCGGCCCCGGCGCGGGCATCCACGGCGGCCACATCGTCGCCGAGGGCACCTTCGACGACATCTGCCAGAATCCGGACAGCATCACCGGCGCGTTCCTCTCCGGTCGGCGGAAGATCGCCGTGCCCGAAACGCGCCGCCAGCCTCAGGGCTTCCTGACCGTCCGCGGTGCAAAGGAGCACAATCTGCGCAATATCGACGCCTCCTTCCCGCTGGGCTGCCTGTGCTGCGTCACGGGCGTTTCCGGCTCCGGCAAGTCGAGCCTGGTCAACGGCATCCTGCACCCTCATCTGGCGAAGGTTCTCAACCGCGCCAAGACTCGTGCCGGCAAATTCGACAGCATCGAGGGCGTTGAGCAGCTGGACAAGATCATCTGCATCGACCAGAGCCCCATCGGCCGCACACCCCGCTCCAA
>JBGVOA010000180.1:0-1331 GCA_045126095.1 Christensenellales bacterium
GCGTAAGCGGTGATGGCCGAAAACGGAGGTCGGGCGAAGTCCGACTAGCGCAGGGCATTGCTTGCAATGACCAAGCGTAGCCAGCGCCGCGAAGGCGGCGATGGCCGAAAACGGAGGTCGGGCGAAGCCTGACTAATGAAAGGAGTTCCTGATGACCGCAAAAAAGGCGTTCTTTGAGAAGTTCCGGGAGGCAGCGGCCTCCGTACTGCCCATTGTCATCATTGTGGCAGTGATGTGCCTGTCCTTTGTGCCGATGGACACGGGGCGGATGCTGTCCTTCATTGTGGGCTCGATCATGCTGATCGTCGGCATGGGCCTGTTCACGCTGGGCAGCGAGGTGTCGATGACCCCCATTGGCACGCACATCGGCGCAAAGCTGACCAAATCGCGGAATCTTCCGCTGATCCTGGGCGTGAGCCTGCTGCTGGGCATCGCGGTGACGGTGTCCGAGCCTGATCTGACGGTGCTGGCCACCCAGGTGCCCATCAGCGACATGGTGCTGATCGTCACCGTGGGCGTGGGCGTCGGCCTGCTGCTGATGTTCTCCATGGTGCGTATCCTGTTCCGCATTCCGCTCAAGTGGCTGCTGATCGGCCTGTATGGCCTGGTGTTTGTGCTGGCGGCAGTGGTGGCGGCGGTCAAGCCGGAGTTCCTGGCTGTGGCCTTTGATTCCGGCGGCGTGACCACCGGCCCCATGACCGTGCCCTTCATCATGGCGCTGGGCGTGGGCGTGGCCTCCATCCGTTCGGACGCAAATGCCCAGGAGGACTCCTTCGGCCTGGTGGCGCTGTGCTCCATCGGCCCGATCCTGGCGGTGCTGATCCTGTCCTTCTTTGCCTCCGGCGACCCCAACACGGGCAGCGAGGTCGGCGCGCTGCTGGATACCACCGTCCAGCTGGGGAAGACCTATCTGCATGAGCTGCCCCATGAAACGGTCAATGTGATGATGGCGCTGCTGCCCATCGTGGCGTTCTTCCTCATTTTCCAGGTTGCTGCGCTGCATCTGCGCCGCGTGCCCTTCCTGCGCATCATTATCGGCCTTGCGGTGACGCTGGTGGGCCTGGTGCTCTTCCTGACCGGCGCCAATGTGGGTTTCCAGCCCCTGGGCATGGAGCTGGGCCGTCACCTGGCGGACATGGGACCCTGGCGCTTGCTGCTCATCCCCATCGCGATGCTCATGGGCTGGTACATCATCAACGCCGAGCCCGCCGTGCATGTGCTGAACAAGCAGGTGGAGGAGCTCTCTGCCGGCGCGATCAGCGAAAATGCGATGCATTACGCCCTGGCCATCGCCGTGGCCTCTGCCAACGGCCTGGCGATGCTGCGCGTGC
>JBGVOA010000181.1:0-3964 GCA_045126095.1 Christensenellales bacterium
AGCGGGACATCCTGTCCGTCTACGACCTGATGTACGATGGCCTCATCACCATCAACGACGACTACCTGCCCGAGGGGAACCTGGCCGAGACCTTCACCACCTCCAACGGCAAGACCTGGACGTTCAAGCTGCGCAGGGGCGTGAAGTTTTCCAACAACGAGGAAATGACCGCCCATGACGTGGTGGCCACCGCCAACTGGCTCCTCGCCAAGGCCAACAACGCCGACAGCACGGACAAGGGCTTCTACGTCAACCTGAAGTACTTCATCGACAGCATTTCCGCCGAGGATGATTACACGGTGATCGTCAAGGCCGAGCGCGCGTACTACGGCGTGCTCTACGCGATGACCTTCCCCATCATCCCTGCTTCGGAGCTGCAGAATGACAATCCGCCCGGCACCGGCGCGTATATCTGCGATTACTTCGCCCCCGGCGTGGGCCTGCGCCTGGTTCCCAACCCCCACTGGTGGCAGGGCCAGCCCCAGGTGACCAGCATCATCTTTGAGATGAACGACACGGCAGAGGAAGTCATCAACGACTTCGAGTACAACCGTGTGGACGCGATCTTCACGCGCTCCATCGCCTCCGCCCAGTACAAGGGCGGCAGCTCCTCCCTGGCGCTGGATTACCGCACCAATCAGCTGGAGTGCCTGCTGATGAACCACTCCGCCTTTCCGCTGAACCGCCAAAGCGTGCGCGAGGCCATCCGCTGCATGGTGAACGTGGACAAGATCGCCAACGACATCTACAACGGCATGGTGGACCGCACCGATACGCCCTTCATCGCCGGCACCTGGATGTACAATGACAACCTGAGCAGCTACTTCCGCACCGATCCCCAGCGGGGCCTTGATCTGCTGGCGGCGGACGGCTGGGCGGATGTGGATGACGACGGCATCCTGGAGCGTCTGAACGACTCCGGCAACTATGTGGAGCTGAAGATGTCCCTGTACGTCTACGAGGAGCCGGACAACGACGTGCGCCTGGAAACGGCCAACTACATCGCCGACACACTGAACCAGTACGGCTTCACCGTCACGGTGGAAACGAAGAAGTTCACCGATGTGCAGGAGGCCCTGAGCGTGGGTAACTTCCAGCTCTGCCTGGCGGCCTACGCCATGGATCCCTGCCCCGACGCGGGCTTCCTGCTGATGAAGAGCAACACCGGCAACTACTGCCGCTACCGCTCCGACGCCATGACGGATCTCTGCACCCGCCTGCGCTCCCAGGTGAAGATGAACGATTACCAGCATGTGCTCCACCTCATCCAGGAGCAGTTTGCCCAGGATTGCCCCTTCATCTGCCTCTTCTACCGCTCCGGCACCGTGCTGACCCGCCGCATGTACACCACCGTCCGCGACGTACGTGAATACGAGCTGCTCAAGGGCATTGATACCTTCCGCAATGACTGACGAAGCAAAGGAGAACGGCATGACGCAGCTATACTTCGTCCGCCACGCCGAGCCGAACTACCAGAACCACGACGACGTCGGGCGTGAGCTGTCTCCCCGCGGTCAGGCAGATTGCCGCCTGGTGACAGAATTCCTGATGGACAAGGGCGTCGATGCGATCCTCTCCAGCCCCTACCGCCGGGCGGTGGATACCGTGCGGCCCTTTGCTGAGACGGTACGCCTGCCCATCGAGCATGTGCCGGACTTCCGCGAGCGCCGCATCGACGATAGCTGGATCGAGGACTTCGATGGCTTCTGCCGCCGTCAGTGGGCAGATTTTGCCTTTCACCTCCCCGGGGGCGAATCCCTGCTGGAGGTGCAGGCCCGCAACATTGCAGCCGTGGAGCGCGTGCTGTCCGCCTATGAGGGACAGCGCGTCGTCATCGGCGGACATGGAACAGCCATCTCCACCGTCCTCAACCACTACGATCCCGCCTTTGGCTACGAGCAGTTCGAGGCCATCCGCCGCGTGATGCCCTGGATCGTCCGCCTGGATTTCGAGGGCACGGAATTCCTCCGATGGGAGGGCTTCACGCTGAAATGATCCGTTTCCCTACCCCGACGCAAACGTGCCGGGGATTCTTTTTCTTTTGACATTCATCTAATTAGATATTGACATAATCATTTTGTACCTGTATAATGCAAACAGATGGTGAAGCAGACGTCCTTTGCCATCAGGGCTGTCCGGACGGCCGCATCACAGGAGGTATCCCCATGAACGAATTCACCACCTGGTGCGATGAGCGCACCAAGGACTGCATGGCCCGCAAGGCAGCGCTGAGCGCCGACGGGCGTGGCGACGAAGCGGCCTTCATGCAGATCCGCGCCAATGTGTACGGCATCTTCCGTACCGTATGCACCGCCGTGAAGGGCGACCTGCCCCAGCTGCAGGCGAGGCTGACGAGCATCCCGGCTGCCTGGGAGGCCGCGCTGCACGAGGCGGAAATCCATGGCGACGAAGCGAAGGCCCACATTGAGCGCATCAAGCTGGAGACGGTCGCTGCCATCCGCCATTACGTCGCCAACACGCAGGAGGCGGAATGCCATGAATGAAGCGCAGGCCCTGGCGCTGTTCAAGTGCCTGGCGGACAAATCCCGCCTGCAGATTCTCAAATCCCTGGCGAAGGAGGACATGTACGTCGAGCGCCTGGCTGAACGCCTGGGCCTCACGCCGCCCACGATCTCCTTCCACCTGAAGAAGCTCTCCGACGCCGGCGCCGTCCGCAGCTACAAGACGCAGTACTACACCATGTACGCGCTGGAGGCGGAGGTTTTCCAGCGGACGATGCTGTCCCTGCTGGAGGAGGAGTCCGCCGAGGCTGATATGCAGGCTCAGCGGGACGAGGCGTACCGCCAGAAGGTGCTGGGCAGCTTTTTCCAGTACGGCAAGCTCAAATCCATTCCCACGCAGAAAAAGAAGGAGCGCATCGTGCTGGAAGAACTCGTCCGCACCTTTGAGCCCGGGCGGGACTACACCGAGCGCGAGGTGAACATCATCCTCGCGGACTTCCACGACGACTTCTGCACCCTGCGCCGCGATATGATCGGCGAAGGCCTGATGGAGCGCGACCACCAGGTCTACCGCCGCGTGGAGCAGCACAAGCAGCCCTGACCCCACCGGGCCTCCCCATGTGAGAGGCCTGGTTTTGCTGTGCAATTATCATGTTTTTGCCGTCGTTCCCCTTGCATTCCCCCCTGCAAGCTGTTACAATGAAAGGTGAATGCAACAGATGAAGGAGTACCACACCATGTCGTTTACCGCCCGCATGCGCCGCTTTTTCGGCGCGCAGGACATGACCATCGGCTCGCCCATGTCGTGCCTGCTCAAGTTCTCCATCCCGCTGCTGATCGGCAACATCGCCCAGCAGCTGTACAACACTGTGGACGCGATGGTCATCGGCAAGAGCCACTGGGGCGACGCCGGCCTGGCCGCCGTGGGTCTTGCAGGCCCCATCGTCAACCTGCTGCTGGTGCTCTTCATGGGCATCTCCACCGGCGCATCGATCCTCTCCGCCCAGTATTTCGGCGCGAAGGATCGCCCGACGCTCAACCGCACGGTGGGCGCATCGCTGTTCCTGATCTTTGTCTCCGGCGTCATCATGATGGTGGCGGGCTACTACCTCTCCCCGGTGCTGATCAACCTGACCGAGCCGCCCGTGGTGGAAACGGCTGACGGCGTGGCCGTCTCCGCCGTCTCCGTGGCCGAGGGCGCAACGGACTACCTGCAGATCTTCTTCCTGGGCATCATCGGCAGCGGCATGTACAACATCATTTCCGGCATTCTGCGCGGCCTGGGTGACAGCATGATGCCCCTGCTGTTCCTCGTCGTCGCCTGCGTGCTGAACATCTTCCTGGACCTGGCGCTGGTGGAGCAGATGGGCGTTGCCGGCGTGGCGCTGGCGACCATCATTGCCCAGGGCGTGTCCGCCGTGCTGTGCCTGTGGCGGCTTTGCACGCTGCGCAAGGTCTGCGATGTGGAGATGAAGCACATCCTGCACCCCGACAAGCAGCTG
>JBGVOA010000182.1:0-2002 GCA_045126095.1 Christensenellales bacterium
ATTCCTCCTTCTGGTTTTGGAAACAGCATGTCCCGCTTGGTATGAAATTATGTTGTCAGATGACAAGTCCGCCGCTCACGCCCAGCACCTGTCCGGTGATAAAGCTCGCGCTCTCGGAACACAGGAAGAGGATCGTCCGGGCGACCTCCTCTGCCGAACCGATGCGCCCAAGGGGCGTTTCGTCCGCCAGCGCGGCACGGTCGTCCGCAGAAAGCTGGGCGTTCATGTCCGTGTCGATCACGCCCGGGGTGGCGCAGTTGACCCGCACGCCGCTGGGGCCGACCTCCTTGGCCAGCGCCTTGGTCAGGCCGATAATGGCCGCCTTCGTGGCTGAATACGCCACCTCGCAGCTCGCGCCAACTTCGCCCCACATGCTGGAGACGTTGACGATCGCGCCGCATTGGCAGGAGATCATTCCCGGCAGCACGGCCTTCGTGACGCTGAACACACTGCGGACGTTGACAGCAAAGAGCGCATCCCACTCCGCGTCCGTCATGTCGGTGAACAGGCCGATGTGCGCAACACCGGCGCAGTTGACCAGCGCGTCGATGCGCTTGTAGCTTCGCAGGACGTCCGCGATGACGCCGGCGACCTGCGCGCCGTCGGACACATCGCAGAGGCGGTAGGCCACATCGCAGCCCTCGGCTCGCAGCGCATCCGTAAGAGTCTGCGCCTTGTCAGCACTCCGGTTGGCCAGGAACACCACCGCGTAGCCGCTGCGGGCAAAGATCCGCACGCAGGCCGCGCCGATGCCCCGCGAACCGCCGGTGATCAAAGCAATCTTCCGCATGGCTTACAGCGCCTCAATGGTTGCGTCCAGCAGAGCGCGGAAGGTGCCCTTCACGCGCGCAGCCGTGTCAATGACCTCCTGCTCGTCCAGCAGCTGATCCAGGATACCCGCGGCCATGTTGGTGATGCAGCTCACACCCAGCACGCGCATGCCGCAGTGGCGCGCCACGATGGTCTCCGGCACGGTGGACATACCCACCGCGTCCGCGCCCAGAATGCGGGCCATGCGGATCTCCGCCGGGGTCTCGTAGCAGGGGCCGTTCATCCACATGTACACGCCCTTCTCGACCGACACGCCCAGCTTCTCCGCCTGCTTCTCGCACAGGGCGATGAGGTCAAGGTCATAAGCATGGGACATATCGGGGAAGCGCACGCCGAATTCGGCCAGGTTGGGGCCGGTCAGCGGGTTCTTGCCGGACATGTTGATGAAGTCGCTGATGATCATCAGGCAGCCCTGGGAGAAATTCAGGTTCACGCCGCCCGCCGCGTTGGTGACGAACAGCGTCTTCACGCCCAGCAGGCTCATCACGCGCACGGGCATGGTGACCTCCTGCTGGCTCCAGCCCTCATAGGAATGGAAGCGGCCCTGCATCATGCAGACGCGCTTGCCGTGGAGCTTGCCCGTCCACCAACGGCCCGCATGGCCGGGGGCGGTGGAATGCGGGAAGCCGGGGATATCCTTGTAATCGACGTACTTTGCATCCTCGAGGGCCTCAACGTAATCACCCAGGCCGCTGCCCAGGATCACGCCGATCTCCGCCTCGCCAACGTGCTCGCGGATGTAGTCCGCCGCATTGTGAATAGCATTCAGGTATTCCTGCATCTGTATTTCCTCCATTTATCCGATCTTTTTTCCGCAATGGCGGCAGTACTCGCCGTTCACAAGGCGCAATCTGCCGCAATGCGGGCACTTATCGCTGAATAGCTTGTACAGGGCACATACGAGGTTCACAATCAGGCAAACGAGCATGATGTACGCGCCCGGGGTCGTTGCATCATAGTCACCATTGGCAATATTAAGGCCCACAATGCCCCAGGTGATGAGCATCACCACGCTGACCGCAAGCTGAATCCAGAACACAGCCTTTTTCATTGTTTGAACTCCTCACGCGCACTCGATATCTGCCCAGCTGCGCACCTTGCAGCCGCACTTCGCGCATGTCAGATGGACTGCAAACCAGGTGAACGCATTCACCCATTCGCTGTCCGGCAG
>JBGVOA010000183.1:0-2599 GCA_045126095.1 Christensenellales bacterium
TCTTCATCCTTGACCCCGTGCCGGAGGCGGGCCTGAAGCGCAAGATGTGGTTCCTGCGCCTGCACATGCTCCAGGGCATGATGAAGAAGAACGTCGACTACTCCCGCTTCGGCCTGAAGAACAAGATCCTCCTCTTTGCCACCCACCTGATGGGCCTGCCCTTCTCCACTGCCACCAAGGCGAAGTGGTACGAGAAGGCCAGCCGCAGCGTCAAGAACGGCGGCCAGGATCTGTGCATGTCCAACGGCGCGTTCGAACTGATGACGCACATCTGGCATCCGGAGCAGTTCGAGAAGGAGGAGAAGGTTCCCTTCGAGAGCCTGGAATGCCTCATTCCCGCCAAGTGGGACGAGGTGCTGACCATCCTCTTCGGCCCGGATTACATGACCCCGCCGCCGGAAAGCGAGCGGGTGGCGAAGCACCTGGACGTGTGATGCAAGCTGCGCATGCAGCATGAAAGGATCCCTGTTACACGATGGACATGATCTTCTGCCCTCTCTTTTCCGGCTCCAGCGGCAATGCGCTGTTTGTGCAGTACGGCGGCACGCGGCTGCTGATCGACGCGGGAAAGTCGGGGAAAATGATCGGCGAGGCGCTGGACATGATCGGCGTCGACCCGAAAACCCTGGACGCGATGCTCGTCACCCACGAGCACAGCGACCACATCTGCGGCGCGGGCGTGCTGGCGCGCAAGTACAAGCTGCCCATCTACGCCACCCAGGGCACCTGGGCAGCCATGGCGGACAAGCTGGGCAGCGTGCCGGAGGACCTGAAGCGCACCTTCGATCCCTTTGCAGACTTTTATGTGGGGGACGTGGGCGTGGTGCCCTTCCTGATCCCCCACGACGCGGCGGAGCCGGTGGGCTACCGCCTCTGGGGCGGGAACGTCAGCATCTCCACGGCCACCGACCTGGGGCATTTTCCCCGGGCCATCCGCGACCAGATCGCGGGCAGCTCGCTGGTGCTGCTGGAGAGCAACCATGATCCGGACATGCTGCGCATGAACGGCAAGTACTCCCAGCGGCTCAAGCAGCGCATCCTGTCCAACCACGGCCATCTGTCCAACGATGCGTGCGCCGATGCGCTCCTGCAGCTGGTGGACGGCGGCACGCAGCATGTCATCCTCGGCCACCTGAGCGGGGAGAACAACACTCCCGCTCTGGCCCGGCAGGTCAGCGAAATGCGCATGCAGCGCGAGGGCATCCGCCTGGGCGTTGACCTGAGCCTGGATGTGGCCCTGCGCGACCGGGTTGGCAGCGTGTACACGCTGGAGGCCGGCGCATGACGCAGACAACGCGCACCCGGCTGACGCTGCTGGTCGCCCTGGCGCTGGCGCTGCTCCGTGCTCCGCTGGCTGCGGCAATGCAGGCCCTGCTGCCCGATCTGGCGCTGGCTCCGCTGACGAACTATGCCGCGATGATCGCGCAGTCGCTTCTGCTCTTTGCGCTGCCGGGCTGTCTGCTCATGCCTGCCTTGCGGACACAGCGGCGGACGGCCCGCGAGAGCTGGATATGGGTGCTGCTGGCCCTGGGGCTGGCGGCGCTGGCCCGCGCGGTATCTACGCCGCTCAATGCCTGGTGGGCGGAAAAGCTGGGTGCGCCCGGCAGCCTGCTTCCACGGGCGGAGGGCCCGCTGGAAAACGCCGTGCAGCTGCTGGCGGTGGCGGTGATTCCCGCAGCGGCAGAGGAGATCTTCTTCCGGGGCGCGCTGCTGACGAACCTGCTGCAGCGGGGCTCCCGCGCGCAGGCGCTGCTGCTGACCACGGCGATGTTCGCCCTGATGCACGGCAGCCTGCCCGGTCTGCCGGGACATCTGCTGATCAGCCTTATGCTGACGCTGCTGATGCTGTGCAGCGGGCGGCTTTATGCGCCCGTACTGGCGCACATGGTCTACAACCTGCTGGCGCTTGCGGGGGCGGCGCTTCCTGCCTGGACGGCATGGCTGGCCGGCGGACTTCTGCTGGCTGCGCTGGCGTGGCTGCTGACGCATCTGCCGATGGGCAAGGCGCGCCGTCTGCCGTGGCAGGAATGGGCGCTGTGCGGACTTACGTTGGCGGCAATGGCTGCACAGTACCTGCTGTGATGTAAGCACTTTCTTCTATCATATATACCTGATGCTGAGAGGTGAACGAAATGATCCTGCTTTCCCTGCAGGGCGTGCAGAAGTCCTTCGGCACCAACGAGGTGCTCAGAAACGCGTCCCTGGTGCTGCAGGACGGCCAGCGCATGGGCCTGGTGGGCGTGAATGGCTGCGGAAAGTCCACGCTGATGAAAATCATCGCAGGCGTGGAAACTTCCGACGGCGGCACGATTACCATGCAGAAGGGCCTGCGCCTGGGCTACCTGGCCCAGCAGGGCACGGTGGGCGAGGGCCGCACGGTGCTGGAGGAGCTGGAAAGCGTCTTTGAGCCGGTGGTGCGCATGGAGCAGCAGCTGCGCGACTTGGAAACGCAGATGGCCGAGTGCGCCGATGATATGCCCCGCCTGGGCCGCCTGGGCAACCAGTACGATCAGCTGACGCAGGAGTTCGAGCGCCGCAACGGCTACGGCTGGCGCTCGACGGTGCAGGGCGTGCTGGCGGGCCTGGGCTTCCGCAAGGA
>JBGVOA010000184.1:0-4010 GCA_045126095.1 Christensenellales bacterium
ACATGGACATGGCGGACGCCCTCAAGGAGAAGAACACCTTCCGCCATGACCTGTACGACCTGGTCAATGACATCCGCGAGTGAGCGGCGGTACAATAAAATTTTCAGAAAAGGGGAGAAGTCCCCTTGACAATGCGCACGAGACGTGGTATACTCCTTATGTTTGAAGCAGAGGCTTGCCCGTCTCTCACCTCGTGTGGCTCACGCTGCCGGGTATCATGGCATCTCATCTCGTGAGGGATGGATACTGCGCATGTTCAGCGACGGGTTTCAAACACCCGTCGCTTTTTCGTGTATGGACGGAAGGCGCGGGCGACGGCGGAATCGTCTGCTGGAAGTCTGCTGCTGTTAAACAAGATTTGGGAGGTGCATGGACATCGCTATCGATCTGATGATCAACGAAGAGATCCGCGACAGAGAGGTTCGCGTCATTGATGAGAATGGCGAACAGCTCGGCGTCATGCCTACGCACAAGGCACTGGAGCTGGCGGAGGAGCGCGGCCTGGATCTGGCCAAGATTCAGCCCCAGGCGAAGCCGCCGGTGTGCAAGCTGCTGGATTATGACAAGTACCGCTACGAGCAGTCGAAGCGGGAGCGCGATAACCGTAAGAATCAGCGGGTCGTGTCCATCAAGGAAGTCCAGCTGTCCGCCACCATTGAGGAGAACGACGTTCTCACCAAGGCGAAGATGGCCCAGAAGTTCCTTGCCGATGGCGACAAGGTTAAGGTTTCCATCCGCTTCCGCGGCCGCCAGATCACCCACAGCGAGATCGGCCTGCAGGTGATGCAGAACTTCGCCGAGCGCTGCGCGGACGTCAGCAGTGTGGAGCGCCGCCCCACCATGGATGGCCGCCACATGATCATGATCCTCGCGCCCAAGGCCGCCAAGGCTTCCTTCGCTGAGAAGAAGGCCGCCCGCGAAGCCAAGGCTGCGCAGGAAACCACTCAGGAGTAAGGTCTGCGGCGGGGCAGGGGAGTTTGCTTCCCGCCTGTGCCGATACACAGCCTGAGGCCGACAGCAGCGGGGCTCGCGCGCCGCTTGCGTCCGCCGAAATATTACAAGGAGGACTACACCATGCCTAAGCAGAAGTCTCACCGTGGTGCTGCCAAGCGCTTTTCCTTTACCAAGTCCGGTATCGTTAAGCATAAGCAGATGAACGCCAACCACCAGGTTCGCCTGAAGACCACCAAGCGCACCCGTCACCTGCGCGCTGACGGTATTGTGGACAACGCGGCTGAAGCCCGTACCATCCACAAGCTGCTGCCCTACAAGTAATTACGCCCTTTAGCTGGCAAGGAGGATACTAAGAAATGGCACGTATTAAGAGAGCTGTCAATGCTCAGAAGAAGCGTCGCAAGGTAATGAAGCTGGCCAAGGGCTACTGGGGCGCTAAGTCCAAGCAGTACCGCGCCGCGTCCGAGCAGGTCGCCCGTTCCCTGCGCTATGCCTTCGCTGGCCGCAAGCTGCGCAAGCGTGATTTCCGCTCCCTGTGGATCACCCGTATCAACGCTGCTGCCCGCCTGAATGGCATGAGCTACTCTGCCTTCATCAATGGCCTGAAGAAGCAGAACATCACCGTCAACCGCAAGATGCTGGCTGACCTGGCCGTCAACGACGCCGCCGCGTTCGCCAAGCTGGTGGAGATCGCCCGCGGCTAAGCTGCGGCTGACCCCGGAATGCGCTGATGCATTTGCGCTGCCCGTCCCTCGCAATGGTGGGGGATGGGCAGCTTTTTTGTGCTCGGGCACAACATCTGGTGGTGGTAAACTTCTCTGACTGACGAATGGCGGGGTGCAAGGTGGTATGTATCGGCGAAGGACGGGCGACAGAAGCGCCCGATACATACCCTGTTTTTGGCCTGAATTGTCGCCGAGGGTAGGTATCGGGCGGTCGCAAAAATTAACATATATTTACAACATCAGCGTTTGCAAGGCCTCCCGGCACGCCTCCCGCGAATGTCCGCGAATTATGCCAGAAACGACATTGACAAGATAGGCGAACAGGTGCTATGATAGCACTCGCGAGCGAACAATATACAAGATATTGTTTTGAAATAACAACGGAAACACAATTTATGCGATTGCAACCAACCTCTGTGTGCCCGCTGTAACCCCTGTAAAGGGCCTGTGAGGGCCTGCAGACAAGGGGTGGACATAGGGCTGCGTTGGTGCTGCAAACGCTTCAGGAGGGCAATACATATGAGCATCGTCAGCATCCGCAAGCGCGACGGACGCGAGGTCGCCTTTGACCGCAGCAAGATCGAGCAGGCCATCATGGCCGCCTTTACTGCCTCGGGCAGCGCGAAGGGCGTTGAAACCAGCGTCCGCCTGACGGATATCGTGGTGGACAACATGGAGCACGATGAGGCCATCTCCAGCACCCCCAGCGTGGAGCAGGTGCAGGACATGGTGGAGCGCGTGCTGATTGAGAACGGCTTCCACCGCAGCGCCAAGGCCTACATCCTCTACCGCGCTGAGCGCAGCCGCGTGCGCGAAATGAACACGCGCCTGATGCGCACCTTTGAGGAGATCGTGTTCAAGGATGCGGTGGACTCCAACATCAAGCGCGAGAACGCCAACATCAACGGCGATACCGCCATGGGCAGCATGCTGAAGTTCGGCTCTGAGGGCGCGAAGCAGTTCTACGAGACCTACGTGATGGACCCCCGCTTTGCCGAGGCGCACCGCGAGGGCGACATCCACATCCACGACCTGGACTTCTACACCCTGACCACCACCTGCTGCCAGATCGAGCTGAAGACGCTGTTCCAGGGCGGCTTCTCCACCGGCCACGGCTACCTGCGCGAGCCCATGGACATCACCTCCTACGCCGCGCTGGCCTGCATCGCCATCCAGGCCAACCAGAACGATCAGCACGGCGGCCAGGCCATCGTGGACTTCGATTACGGCATGGCGCCCGGCGTCAAGAAGACCTTCATCAAGCGCTACCGCCTGAACCTGGCCCGTGCGCTGGAGCTGCTGGCCGGTATGGCTGACGCGGACGAGAAGGCTGCAGCCATCATCGACGTGCTGAAGGCGCAGGATCTGGCCCCCACCCTGGAGGAACAGCCCGCCAACCGCGCCGCCATGAAGGCGGAGCTGACTGGCATTGGACTGGAGGAGTCCGCGGCTGACCGCATCATGGACTTCGCCCAGCGCCGCTCCTGGCAGGAGACCGACAAGGCGACCTACCAGGCCATGGAGGCCCTCATTCACAACCTGAACACCATGAACAGCCGCGCTGGTGCGCAGGTGCCCTTCTCCTCCATCAACTACGGCATGGATACCTCCCCCGAGGGCCGTCTGGTGATGAAGAACGTGCTGCTGGCCACCGAGGCCGGCTTGGGCGGCGGCGAGACCCCCATCTTCCCCATCCAGATTTTCCGCGTCAAGTCCGGCATCAACTTCAACGAGGGTGAGCCGAACTACGATCTGTACCGCCTGGCCATCAAGACCAGCGCCAAGCGCCTGTTCCCCAACTTCTCCTTCATTGATGCGCCCTACAACCTTCAGTACTACAAGGAAGGCCATCCGGAGACGGAGATCTCCTACATGGGCTGCCGCACCCGCGTGATGGGCAATGCCTATGACCGCGAGCGCGAAATCGCACCCCGCCGCGGCAATCTGAGCTTCACCTCCATCAACCTGCCCCGCCTGGCCATCCGCGCAAACGGCGACGTCGATTGGTTCTTCCAGGAGCTGGAGACGAAGATGCAGCTGGTGATCGAGCAGCTGGACGAGCGCTTCGCCATCATTAGCAAGAAGAAGGTCAAGAACGTCCCCTTCCTGATGGGCGAGGGCGTGTGGATCGATTCTGAGCATCTGGGCTGGGAGGACACCGTGGGCGAGGTGCTCAAGCACGGCACGCTGACCATCGGCTTCATCGGCCTGGCTGAGGCCCTGAAGGCCCTGACCGGCAAGCACCACGGCGAGAGCGCCGAGAGCCAGGAGCTTGGTCTCAAGATCATTGGCGCCATGCGCGCTTTCTGCGACAAGAAGTCCGCCGAGACC
>JBGVOA010000185.1:0-3687 GCA_045126095.1 Christensenellales bacterium
CATGAGCACCAGGGTCTTCGCCTTCACCAGGCCCGCGATGACCGCAGCGGTCTCGTCGTTGTCCACGCATTCGACCACGTCATCGCCATGCTGACGGCGGATGGCCAGCTCCATCTTGCGGATCTCCTCGTCGCTGACCGGGTCGTTGTAGTTGACGATGGGCACCGTCTTCTGCTGTGCGGCGCGGATGAGCAGCTTGCGGATGTACTCGCGCTTTTCCGCGTCGTTGAAGTGAGTATGCTCCACCAGCAGCTGGCGCACGCCGTACTCCTGCGGGATGAACTGGCGATAGTTCTGCATCAGGATCGACTGGCCCTGGGAGGCGTAGTCCGCCTTGACTTCGTTGTCCGTGCCGGTCAGTTCGCAGCCGGTGCGCTTCAGGTAATCCAGGCGGCCGATCTCCGCCGCGCCGCTGGTGACCCAGATCATACCGGGCTTCAGCTCACTGCCCAGGCGGGAAAAAATGTTGTAGTCAATATCGCGATCCTCGCGGCGGATCAGGGCCATCGAGCCGATTTTGCCCACGAGGTCAAACTGGTATTCCATCGGGATCGCCTCCTCAGGGCTCCTTGCGGCCCGTTGAATTCAGGTTGAACAGGCGGCGGATGATCTTCTCCATCCCCGCCAGGCCCGCGTAATAGCCGTGGCTGTTGTCCAGCACCACATCCGCCACCGAGCGGTAGGTCTCGATGCGCTCGTGATAGAGCCGCTCCACCTCCGGCAGGCCCTTGGCAGCCAGCATCGGGCGGCGGTTGAGCTTGATGTCGCTCATGATCTCCTCCAGCGGACGATCCACCAGCAGGATGATGCCATGGTTGCGCATAATGGCGCGGTTTTCCTCCCGCATGACCATGCCGCCGCCAGTGGACACCAGCGACCCCGGCTCGCGGGTGAGCTGGATGAGCACGTTCGTTTCCGCCGCACGGAAGGCGGGCTCGCCGTACTTCTCGAAAATTTGCGTCACGGGGCAGCCCGCTGCCTGCTCGATGCGCTGGTCGGTATCCACATAGTTCAGGCCCATGGTGCTGGCCACCTTGCGGCCCAGGCTGGACTTACCGCAGCCGGGCATGCCGATGATGAAGATGTGACGGTCAAGCATGGCTGTGTTCCTCCACCATTTTCTGCTGTTCTGCACGGCTGAGCGCCATGATCTGCTCGTACAATTCCCGCAGGGCAGGCGCCCAGTACGCATCCTGCAGAAGCTCACAACGACTCTCCAGCACCTGCTCCTCGCGGCTGCGGTCCAGGACGGGCATGCCGTGGGCGATTTTGTACTCCGCCACGTCGCGAGCCAGGTTCATCCGCTGCTCAAACAGGCGGACAATCTCCCTGTCCACCGCATCCAGCGCCCTGCGCGTTTCCTGCAGCTCCTTCATGGTCAGGCACTCCCCTTCCGGGCGGCATTTCGCCCCACCTGTTATTATAACGGATGTTTTGTCGATTTGCAACGCGGGGGATTGTTCTTATTGCGTACTGCCTCCAACGAAAAGCGGAGGACCGACGCCCTCCGCAGGTTTATTCCATTTCTGCCTCATGCGCTTCCGCGCCGCGCACCGGCCGCTCCCCGCGCTCCAGCGTGAAGGCAAAGGCTGCGCCCTCCTCCGTATCCAGCAACCGGATGGACTGCCCGTGCATCTCCATGATGCGCTGGCAGATGGAGAGCCCCAGGCCTGTGCCCTTGCCGGAGGTGTGCGCCCTGTCCGCAGTGAAAAAGCGCTCGAACACCCGCGGCCTGTCTTCTGGCAGGATGCCGATGCCGTTGTCGCTGACCGTCACCGTGCACAGCGTCCCCTCCGCACGTACCCGCAGCTCAATGCGGCCCTCCGCCGGGGTGAACTTGATGGCGTTGTCCAGCAGATTCGTGGCCACCTGCTCGATGCGGGCCATATCCGCGCGAACGTAGCAGGGCTCCGGATCGAAATCGCAGTCCACGTCCAGGCTCCGCGCCTCGATGTCCCCCATGCGCCGCAGGAAGACCCGCTCCAGCAGGTCGCAGATATCGAAGTCCGCTACCTCCAATGCCGCGTCATCCCGCTCCAGCCGGGACAACGCCAGCAGCTCGCCGATCAGCCCGGACAGCCGCTTCGTTTCCCCGCTGACGATGGACAGATAATGCGCATAGCTCTCCTCCGGGATGGTGCCGTCCAGCATGCCGTCCACATAGCCGCGGATGGCGGTGATGGGGCTGCGCAGCTCATGGCTGACGTTGGCAACGAACTCCCGGCGGCTGCTCTCCACCTGGCTGAGCTTCTCCGTCATGCTGTTGAAGGCGGCGGACAGCTCGGCCACCTCCGGCGTGGCGCGACTTTCCGGCACACGCACGGCAAAATCGCCCTCGGACATAGCCGTGGCGGCTTCCGTCAGGCGGGTCAGCGGCTTCATCACGCCGCGCAGGTACACCAGCAGCACCAAACCCGCCACCAGGCAGGCCAGCGCGGCGATGCCCGCCACCGGCGCGATCAGCCCCTCGGCGCCCGCTTTGATCACTTGCGCCGGCGTCTGCATGAACACCGCGCCCAGCACCACATTGTTCTGCACAAAGGGCACCGCCACGGTGAAATAGTCATTCCCGCGCGCGCTCACATGCAGCTCGATCTCCTCTCCCTGCAGCACCTGCGTCATGGCGCGGTTCACGTCCTCCATGTCGATCATCGCAGCAAAGGCTCGGTCCTCGGCAAAGGCGGCGTTCTTGTTGTCCATGATGCGGCCGTTGCGGTCCACCACCAGGATGTACGCGCCGTACGCTTCGTACACGGCCTTGGCGCGCCTTTGCAGGTACGCCTCCGGGAAGTCCGCCTGCTGGAAGGCGCTGCCGTAGTGCCAGCCCCGCCAGGGAGCACTGACGCGCTCCTGCTGCGCGGCAAGGTAGGCAATCTCGCGGGCCTCCTTGCGCAGCGTTTCCTGCACGGCCTCCGTCTGCTGATTCTGCAGGGCAATCCATCCGATGGCGCTGAGCGTGCCCGTGAGCAGCAGCACCACCGTCAGCACCACAGCCATGATCCTTGCAAACATGCTTTACCCCTTCAACAGCTCGAACTTGTAGCCCCTGCGGCAGACGGTCTTGATGCCCCAGCCGTGCTTCTCGCACTCCGGAAGCTTATCGCGCACACGCTTGACGTGCACGTCCACCGTTCGGCTCTCGCCCTCGAAATCATAGCCCCAGACCTGATCCAGCAGCTGACCGCGCGTAAAAAGCTGGTTGGCGTGGCTGGCCAGGAACCAGAGCAGCTCCAGCTCCTTGGGCGGCATGGCGACCTTCTCGCCCTCGTAGCGCACCTCGTAGCTGCTGCGGCTGATGGTCAACCCCGGGAAGGAAAGGCTGTCATCCTTTTCCTCCTCCACGCCCTGGGTGCGGCGCAGAACGGCCTTCACGCGGGCAACGAGCTCCTTGGCGTCAAAAGGCTTGGTGACGTAATCGTCCGCGCCCATTTCCAGCCCCAGCACCTTGTCGAACACCTCGTCCCGGGCGGTCAGCATGATGACGGGGATGCTGCTTGTCCGCCGGACTGCGCGCAGCACCTGCGTGCCGTCCATGCCGGGGAGCATCACATCCAGCAGCATCAGGTCGGGCGGCAGCATGCGGAATTCCGCCAGCGCATCGTCTCCGCGGGCGGCCACCTTCACCAGGAAGCCCTCCTTCTCCAGGTAGAGCTGCACCAGATGGGCGATGTTTGGATCATCGTCAAC
>JBGVOA010000186.1:0-4133 GCA_045126095.1 Christensenellales bacterium
GCAGGGTGATACTCGTCAGGGAGGAGCATTTGTAGAACGCGTCATCCCCGATGGCCGTGATGGAGTCCGGCAGGTTGATGTTCGTCAGGGAGGAGCACTCGTAAAACGCGTCATCCCCGATGCTGATGATGGAGTTCGGCAGGGTGATACTCGTCAGGGAGTCGCAGCCGTAGAACGCGTAATCCCCGATGATGCGGATGCCCTGCGGGACGGTATAACTGTTGGCGTCAGATGCACGGGGGTAGCAGACCAGGCGCTTCTCCGACTTCTCGAACAGCACGCCGTTGATGGTTGCCAACGTGGGATGATCCGGGGAAACAATGATGTCCGTCAGCTTTGTGCACCTGGTAAAGACGGGGGCTCCGATGCTGGACAGGGAGTCCGGCAGCGTGATGCTTGTCAGGGAGTTGCAGTGATTGAATGTGTCAACCCCGATCCTCGTCACCATATGTCCGTCAATCTCGCCAGGGACGATCAGTGTCGTCGCACCACTTTTGTGTCCCACAATCTCCGCAGTGCCATCCTCCAGCAGGATGTACGCCCAGTTCTCGGTGAAATAAACAGTCGGTTCCGCCTCCTCCGCAGAAGCGAAGCCTGCCATCAGCAGCAGGGCAGCAAAAAGCACAGCCAGCATCTTCTTCATCCTGAAACAACTCCTTTCAATATACCGCCATCATACCACATTCTTCCGCACCGCGCAACAGCAAAGGGCGGCACAGCCTGCGCCATGCCGCCCGGGGAGATCACTGGCCCATCAGCTGCCTGAGCAGCGGCGAGGCGTTGCCTTCCTGCATGAACACGTTGGTCTTCATCACGGAGAGGTCGCGCGCCGGCTCCCTGCCGTAGAGCACCTGATCCGTGTAATCGAGGATCAGCTCCATGTCGCTTTGCAGGATGGCGTGGCCATTGAGATGGATGATCATGTTGTTCTGCTCGCCCGCGCCGAGGATGTCCCACGCGGGCTGGCTGCCGACGAAGGCCATCACCTGGCCCTCGACGTTGTTCCATTCCTCGCTCACCACGCCCGTGACGATGATCATGTGGCGGTCGGGGGCGGCGGTGAGGGCGGCCAGCATGTGCTGGTCGAAGGGGAGCTGCAGCTGGTCGGCGAAAAGGAGGAAGTTCTTGTTGAACCAGTGCCGCTCGGAGGAGGAGCGGATATTGGAGAAGGTCTCGCAGGTGCCGTTCTTCCAGGCGGAAGAGCCGTCCAGGCCCGAAATGTCGTAGGTCTTGCCGGCGGCGGAGTAGCGGAACATGCCCAGTCCGCCGGAGCCGGAGCAGGAGGGCACGACGAACTTGATGCGCTCCTCAAACGCGCCCGCCACCGCCACGGACTTGCCAAAGCGGGATACGCCGCCCACGATGGAGTATTCCGGGTTGATGCCCAGCGCCTCGCCTGCGCCCATTTCCAGCGCGTCGATGATCTTCGATACGCCCCAGGTCCAGGCCACCAGCGTGCCATTTTGCGTGGAGTAGTGCTCGCCGTGGGGGTAGAGGGTGTAGAATGCACCGGTGAAGGAGGAATCGTCCGCCGCCACGGCATAGGGGGAGTAGGCGAAGCCCGCATAGCCGCGGCTGGCAGCGTACTTCACCACGTCGCTGGCGCCCCACCAGCTGTACTCGACATAGTAGGGCCAGCCGCCCTCGGGGGCCTCGCCCGTGGGCAGGACGAAGGGCACGACCAGCTGAGCTTCGCGTCCGTCGCGTTCCACGGTGATCAGCAGGTTCGACCCGCTGACCTGCCAGCGCAGCGTCTCCAGGGAGCCGTCGGGGAGGTAGCCGTACATGTAGTATTCGTACAGCCCCTTGAGCTCGGCGCGGCGGCGTGCCCAGTCCTCAGCGGTGACCACGGGCGTGCCGTCCTCGAAGGTCAGCAAATCCGGCAGCTGATAGCGGTAGGGCAGGCTGACGGGGGAGGCGTAGGGGCTGCCGTCGTCGAGGTTGTCCAGGGCGTCGGCCAGGGCCTGGGCGGCAGCGTCCAGCTGCTCCTGGGTGGCGGCGGGATCATAGGCCAGGGCGCGGGCGTCGGCCAGGGGCATGTCGAGACTGTCGCCGTTGACGTACAGGGATACGTCACGGGCCTGGGCCTCCTCGATGGCCACGCGCAGGCCGTAGGGGTAGGCGGGGGTGACGGCGCTCTCCGGGCGGCCCTCCAGGCGGATTTTCCCGAAAAGGGCGGTATTCTGATAGGCGTTGCCGGTTTTGTCGTTCAGGCAGGGCGCAGCGGCGCGGCGGCCATTGCGGCAGACGTTGAGCTGCATGTCGAAGCCCGCGACATGGCCGTTCATGGGGGTGATGACCGCCCACTCCCAGGCGCACTCGGCGATGTAGCCCGTTTCCGTGCGGGTGACGGCGGTGTACCAGCGGCTGGCGGAGCCGCTGTCGATGCTGCGCACGCCCTCGAAGGACACGCGGGCGTGCATGTCATCGGACTGGTACCAGGTGGCGCGGTCGCAGCGCTCGTCCAGGAAGACCTCGATGGAGTCCTGGTTGTAGGGCTCGGCGGCGGAGGCGTCCAGGGCAGGGTCGGTCACCTCGGCCAGGACGTACAGCGCGCGGTCGTCCCAGAGCACGCGGACGTCAGCGGATGCGCCGCCGCCGGCAAGGGCGTACACAGGCGCGTCGGCCCAGCAGTTGTCCACTGTGCCGTCCACGTCGGGGGTGCCCCACCGGGCCACGGGCATGTCCTCCTCGGCCAGGGCGGTGGAGAGCAGGCTGCACAGGATCAGGGCAGCGAGCAGCAACAGCTTCAGCATCGGGGAGTCCTCCTTTCAAAGGGCGAGGGCGTCAGTCCAGCGCCTTCTTCAGCGCATCGATCACAAAGTCGCGCACATCCCGGCAGACCATCGGCCAGTGGGCGGCGGAGCAGCGGGCCAGATGCTCGTCCGGCAGGGACATGATCAGATCCAGCCCGGGGGAGGCAGGGTCGTCCGAGAGGGTCAGGAGCCAATCGTTCATGCCGCACTGGCGGACGGTTTCCCTCTCCGGCGCGGGCGGCAGGGGTTGGGAGGCGTCGTAGCTCTCCGTCAGCCGGGCGAGCACCAGGCTGTACACCGCCTCCACGCAGAGTCGCCAGCGCTCCTGCAGGAGGGTGAAGCTGGCCCCTGCGGGCAGGTAGAGCATCAGATCCATGAGGGTGGCGGCCTTGTCCAGCAAGCGCAGGTGGACGCACATGCGCCCGTCCGGCAGCGTGAAGGCCTCCGCCGGGGCCATCTGCTCGTTCTGGAAGCGGCTGCGCCACTCGGCGACGCGCCCGTCGATGAGGCTGCGGCGGCTGGAGGGGATGCGCCGGACGAAGCTGTCCAGGATGTAGTCGCCCTCGCCGGTGATCTCAATGAGGTTGCCCAGCGGATGGGCCCGCATGGCGATCTGCCCCTGGGTTTCCATGTCCGACAGGGCCAGCTGCATGGTGATGTAGTTCATCAGGTCGCCCTCGGTCATCGCCTGCAGCAGCTGCATGGCCGTCACCGGGCCCAGCTGGCGCAGGGTGTAGAGGATGATGAGGCGGTTCTCCGTTTCAGGGATATGTCTGCGTTCCATGAGCGATCGTCTCCCGGCTTCATTCATTTCTTCTGCGGAAGTATTTGACACGCAGCGGCAGAATCCTGCCGTGCGGACAAAAGAAAAACTCCCGCGCCGGTTGTGGCACGGGAGGAAAAGTCATGTCGGAATCGCGGTGGACGGGCTTGCCGTTCCGCTGCAAATGGGGGAGACTCAGCCGACGATGAAGGGCTTGATCTGCTC
Source organism: Christensenellales bacterium (assembly GCA_045126095.1). Classification (GTDB taxonomy): domain Bacteria; phylum Bacillota; class Clostridia; order Christensenellales; family Aristaeellaceae; genus UBA11524. The sequence continues at coordinate 3,745 of JBGVOA010000186.1, forward strand.
CAGCAGATCGCCGCACTCCTCAGCGTAAACCTCCATGGTCACGGGCTTGGACCAGTCCAGGGAGAAGATGCCCAGGATGGACTTCGCGTCGACGACGTGGCGGCCGCTGCGCAGGTCGATGTCGTAGGGGTAGGCGCCGACGATCTGGACGAACTTCTGGCCGTCCGCGATCAGGTTCATCTTGATCTTGACACTCTGCATGGTAGTAGCACCTCCTGATTTCTTGGTACGGTTGCATTGTACCATATATCGGTGATAAATTGCAAGCGTTTTCATGCGGGAATTTTCCTGTGGATTGGGCATTCTTGCAGGAAAATGGGGGTCGCGTTTGTTCAAAGCGGCAAGAGCGCAAGAAGGTTTTTTTCAGTGCTTTTTCAGCATTCCGGCAC
>JBGVOA010000187.1:0-3132 GCA_045126095.1 Christensenellales bacterium
CCAGGATTTGCCGGGTATTCTCCTGGTCGTCGCCCATCTGGCTGCAGCCGTAGGGGTGGGGGAAGGCATACACGCGCTCCACGCCGCCGCCCACGAGGGACTGCGCTTCCTTCTCGATGGCCTTGGCGATGTCGTTCACGCAGCCGACGGTGGGCAGAATCCACAGCTCGTTGCGCACGCCGACCTTGCCGTCCTTGCGGGGATAGCCCATGAAAGTGGCGGGCTCGGCGGTCTCGTTGGCGGGCCAGGTGGGGTTCCAGGTGTATTCCAGCTCGCCGGAGAGACAGGTGTGCAGGTTGTGCACATGGATGTGCTGGCCCTGCTTCACGTCCTCCTTGGCATAGCCGATGGGGAAGCCGTACTTGATGACCTTTTCACCGGCGGGAATATCGCAAAGGGCGATCTTGTGGCCGGCGGGGATCTCGTTCACGGCGGTGAGGGCAATGCCGTCAACCTCGACGGCCGCGCCCTTTTCGATCACATTCAGGGCAACGGCGACATTGTCCTTCGGGGTAATGCGGAGCAGATTGTTCATGGAATGAACCTCCTGTCGTATTCAGAAAACCGGGCCGGAGAATGGCTCCGACCCGGTGCGTGTTTGTCAGCAGCCGAACTTCTCTTCCATCACGGCGCGCATGCCCTTTTCGAGGATGGCGTTCAGGGACTCGGTGACGCTCTCGATCAGGCCGGGCACCTTGCACAGGTCGGGGCCGAAGAAGTCCTCGTTGGACAGGAAGGCCTTCACCTGCTCGTCGGCGGGCAGATCGTTGGCGAAGAACTCCAGCACCGCTGCGTCGTCCTGCAGGGTGTAGGTCTCCTCGCCGCGCTTGCACTGCAGCTTGCCGTCAACCAGCTTGCCGCCCTTGTACAGGCTCATCAGGCTGGCCAGGGAGAAGGTCAGGCGGGCGGGCAGCTCTCCGGTCTTTTCCACATAGCCCAGGAGGGAGGGCATGCAGCGGGCGCGCCACTTGCTGACGCTGTTCAGGCAGATGGACAGCAGCGCGTGCTTGATGAAGGGGTTCTTGAAGCGGCCGGTGACAGCCTCGGCGAAGGCCATCAGGTCAGCCTTGGGCAGCGCCAGGGTGGGGATGACCTCGTCGTAGAGCGTCTTCTGCATGAAGTTGAGGATGAGGTCGTCGTTCATGGCGGTCAGCACGATGTCGTGGCCGCACTGGAAGGCCGCAGGCACGAAGGAGGTGTGCGCGCCGTTGAGGATGCGCACCTTGCGCTGCTTGTAGGGCTTCTGGTTGTCGGTGTAGATGACCGGCAGGCCGCAGGCGGGCAGGGGCAGCTCGGCGGAGATATCCTTGTTGGACTCGATGACCCACAGGCCGAAGGGCTCGGCGGTGACCAGGATGCGGTCCTCATAGCCCAGCTTCTCCCAGATGCCCTGCACCTCGTCGCGGGGATAGCCGGTGACGATACGGTCCACCAGGGTGGAGGTGAACACGCAGGCGGTGTCCAGCCACTGCTCGAACTTCTCGCCCAGGTTCCAGATCTTCGCCAGGGCCTTGACGCACTTCTTGAGCATGATGCCGTTGTCGTCGATCAGCTCCACCGGCAGCATCACCAGGCCCTTGTCCTGGGCGTAATCAAAGTGCACAGCGCGCTCGTAGAGGAACTTGCACAGCTTGGCAGGGAAGGACACGGGCGGGCAGGCATTGAAGTCGTCATCCTCCTTGAGGACGATGCCGGCCTCGGTGGTGTTGGAGACGACGAAGCGCAGCGTTTCGCACTTGGCGTATTCGGCGTACTTCTCGTACTCGGCATAGGCGTCCACGGCGTCGGACACGGAGGTGATCAGGCGGCTCTGCTCCACGGCCTCGCCGTCCACCAGACCGCGCAGCATCACGGTGTAGCGGCAGTCCTGCTCGTGGAACATGCTGAGGCTGCCGAAGGTGATGGGCTTCACCAGCACGACGGAGCCGTTGAAGTCAGCCTTCTCGTTGGCGATGTCGATGAAGTAATCCACGAAAGCGCGCAGGAAGTTGCCTTCACCGAACTGCAGCACCTTCACGGGGCGATTGGAAGCGGGCGCGATGGCGGCGGTCAGTCGATCCATAGTCATACTCTCCTTTATATGAGCTGGTTGTGCGGACAAGTCAGGCGTGTAAATGTTTACATTTCACACGATACATTGTACTCTCTTTTTTGTTATCCGTCAATGGGGAAAACGTCGTGGAAATGCGATTTCTTGCCGCAAAAGGCTGAAATGCTGAGAAAATTTGTGTTGCCAAATCGGCGTAAAGCGTGTATAATGGGCATGAAAGAAATCTGAAAACACTTACACCCCACGGAAGGAGCGGATGCTATGGCGATGAACATCTATGACATTTCCCGGCGGGCAGGGGTATCCATCGCGACGGTCTCCCGTGTGCTGAACAACAGCCCCCATGTGTCGGAGTCAACCAGGAAGAAGGTCATGGCGGTCATCGAGGGCACGGGCTACGTTCCCAATGCCTTTGCGCGCGGCCTGGGGCTGAACACGATGAAGACCATTGGCCTGCTTTGCCCTGACGCATCCGATCCCTATCTGGCGCAGGCGCTGACCTGCCTGGAGCGCGAGTTCCGCCAGAAGGGCTACGACTGTCTGCTCTCCTGCACCGGGCGCGAGCTGGCGGCCCGTCAGCAGGGTGTGGAGCTGCTCAAGTCCCGCCATGTGGACGGCATGGTGCTCATGGGCTCCACCTTTATTGAGGATTCCAACCAGGATAACGACTATATCCGCGATGCGGCGCGTACTGTGCCGGTGATCCTGCTCAACGGCGCGTTCTCCTGCGAGAATGTGTTCTGTGTCCTCTGCGACGATCAGCAGGCCATGGCGGAGGCCACCGGCGCGCTGCTGGACAGCGGCTGCCAGCGCATCCTGTGCCTGTACCACAGCAGCAACTACTCCGGCCGCAAGAAGCTGGCGGGCTACCGCGAGGCGCACCGTGAGCGTGGTCTGCCGGTGGACGATAAGCTCCTGTGCTACTTCGCCCAGGACAAGTCCAGCGTGCACCAGGTGCGCGATACGCTGCTGCAGCTGGAAAAGGACGGGCTGGTCTTTGACGCGGTGCTCACCAGCGAGGACATCCTGTCCGTCGGCGCGCTGAAGTACGCGAGGGCGGCAGGCAAGCGGGTGCCGGAGGA
>JBGVOA010000188.1:0-9961 GCA_045126095.1 Christensenellales bacterium
TGTGCGCACCCTCGTCACCCGTATGGTGGACGAGCATGTGACGCCCACCAGTCCCCGCGGCACGCCGTTGGTCATTGCGCTGCCCCGCAGCGATCTCGACCGGCGCTTCCGCCGCCTGAACTGAGGTGCGATATGGATAAAAACGTATGCTGGGTGCTGACCGGCCCCACCGCCAGCGGCAAGACTGCGCTGTCCATCCGCCTCGCCAAGGCGCATGACTGCGAGATTGTCTGCATGGACTCCATGCAGATCTACCGCCGCATGAACATTGGCACCGCCAAGCCCACCATGGACGAAATGGAGGGCATCCCACACCACATGATCGACGTGGCTGAGCCGGACGAGGCCTTCTCCGTCGCACGCTATCAGGAGATGGCGGAGGCCTGCATCGCCGATATCCACAGCCGTGGCAAACGCGCTCTGCTGGTGGGCGGAACGGGCCTGTACCTGCGGGCCCTGCGTCAGCCCATGGCCATGGGCGATGTGTCCGCCGACGAGGGCATCCGCACGGAGTTGGAGGCTATCGCACTTGAGGCGGAGGGCAAGCAGCGCCTGCACGACATGCTGGAGGAGGTCGACCCTATAACGGCGGCCCGCCTGCACGTCAACGACAGCCGCCGCGTTATCCGCGCGCTGGAGGTGTACCGCCTGACCGGTCTGCCGTTCTCGCAGCAGCCGCAAATAGAGACCGAAAGTCGGTATCAATACCGCGTTGCCACGTTGACGATGGACCGGAGTCTGCTCTATCAGCGGGTGGAGAAGCGCATCGACATCATGTTTGCCCAGGGGCTGGCGGAGGAGGTACGCGGTCTGCTGGACAGCGGCGTTCCGGCGGACGCCCAGGCCATGAAGGCCATCGGCTATAAGGAGCTGGTGCCCTATGTGCGCGGCGAGGCGACATTCGAGGCAACCGATTACCTGCTCAAGCTCAACACGCGCCACTATGCCAAGCGTCAGCTGACCTGGATGCGCCGCGAGCAGGATGTGCTGTGGGTGAACGGACTTGCGCCGGATGCTTATGAACGGCTTGAAAACTGGTATGTACATGGCGTTGGAGACGCTGACAAAGGAGAAGAAGCATGACCATTCAGGAGAGAATCGCCCACGCGGAAGCGGGGCTGAAGGAACAGTTCGCGCGCATTGACGCGATTGAGGAGCACGGCACCCGCCGTATTTTGAAGGCTTTCCAGGAGCACATGGTGGCCTACCGTCACTTTGCGCCCACCACCGGTTACGGCTACGACGACGTGGGCCGCGACAACCTCGAGCGCATCTATGCTGACCTCTTCGGCACCGAAGCGGCCATCGTCCGCCCGCAAATCGTCAGCGGAACGCATGCCATCAGCCTGTGCCTCTTTGGCCTGACCCTGCCCGGCGACGAGATCCTTTCCGCCACCGGCATGCCCTACGACACGCTGGAGGGCATCATCGGCTGGGGCGAGGGCCCCGCGCCCGTGGGCAGCCTGCGGGAGATGGGCGTGAGCTACAACCAGGTGGAGCTGACCGACGATGGCCGCATTGACGTGGCGGCGGTGGATGCCGCCATCAAGCCCAACACCAAGCTGGTCATTGCTCAGCGCAGCCGCGGTTATGCCTGGCGGCCCTCCCTCATGCCGGAGGACTTCGCCGCGCTGGCAGACATGATCCACACCAAGCACCCCGGCGTCCGCCTGATGGTGGACAACTGCTACGGCGAGTTCGTGTGCGAGAAGGAGCCGAGCCACTACGGCGCGGACGTTTGCGTGGGCAGCCTGATTAAGAACCCCGGCGGCGGCATTGCGCCCACCGGCGGCTACGTCGTGGGCAAGCAGGACGCCATCGAGCGCATCTCCTACCGCCTCACGGCCCCCGGAATCGGACTGGAAGTCGGTTCTTATGCGGCCAGCTACCAGCCCTTCTACCAGGGCCTGTTCATGGCGCCCCACACCGTTGCCCAGGCCATCAAGACGGCTTGCCTGGCCGCCCGCATCTTTGAGGAGCTGGGCATGGTGACCACCCCTGCGGCGGACGCCCCCCGCGCGGACATCATCCAGGCCATCCAGATGCGCACGCCGGAGCGCCTTGTGGCCTTCTGCCAGGGCATCCAGATGGCTTCGCCCATCGACTCGATGGCCCTGCCTGAACCCTGGGACATGCCTGGCTACACCGATCAGGTCGTGATGGCGGCGGGCACCTTCGTGGCCGGCGCGTCTGTCGAGCTGTCCGCCGACGCGCCCATGCGCGAGCCCTTCACGGCCTACCTGCAGGGCGGCTTGACCTACGCCCACGGGCGCATTGCTATGGCGCAGGCGCTGCAGCGCATGGTCGACCAGGGCGCGCTGGAACTGTAAAAACCGACCGGAAGTCGAAGAATACAGACCACCTTTCTACGCATATCATGCGGCAGGAAAGGTGGTTTTTGTATGGCGGAAAGGCAGGAAACACAGGTCGGGCGGATGCAGGTGCGTCGGCGGACGGAGACGGAGCAGCTGCCGTCCATTGAATGGAAGCAAGCGGAGAGGCGCAGGCCCGGCGAGCAGCTGCTGCGCAACATGGCTGTGGCGGGCGCGCTGCTGATCTGTGCGGTGACGCTGCGCTCCGGGGCTCTGCCGAGCCTCTCGCCTGCGGCGGACGCGGTGCTCACGGCGGCCACGGACGACTCGCTCCTGAACGATTCCCTGGGCAGGCTGTCCTTTGTGAGCAGCCTGTTCCCGGAGGCCACGCTGGTCTTTGGCGCAATGGACGATGCGCTGGCGCTGCCTGTGTCCGGCGGCATGGTGGTGCATGCCTGGTCTGAGGCGGAGCCGTGGATGTCCTGGCAGACGGGCAGCCGCACGGTGACAGCGGCGGCGGAGGGTGAGGTCGTCGGCGTGTACCACGGCAACGGGGATGAGCGCCTCGTGCAGGTGCTGGGCGCAGACGGTATTGCGTGCCTGTACGGCAACCTTGCCGGGGTCAGCGTGTCCACCGGCGATGCGGTAGCATCGGGCGACCCCATCGGCACGCTCATGACCGGGGCGGACGCGGTGTTCGAAGTGCGGCGGGATGGGGTCAGCATTGCTCCCGCGCTTCTCCTGGAGGGCGCATGAGGCGGCGCATGCTGACCCTCGGCAGCACCGAGGTGTACCTGCACCTGGCAACGGCGCTCTTTGCGGCGTATGTGCTGCTTGCGGGTGCGTGGCGGACGGCGCTGGCGGGGTTCCTGTCCATCCTCCTGCATGAGGGGGCGCACGCGCTGACGGCAACGCTGCTGGGTCAGCCGCCGCAGGAGATCGAGCTGTCGCCCATGGGTGCGGTGATGCGCCTGGAGGATGAGGAGCGCCTGCCGCCTGCGCGGCGTCTGCTGATGCTGGCGGCGGGGCCTGCGATGACGCTCCTGCTGTGCTTTCTGGCGCTGTGGCTGACAGCTTCAGGCTGGCTGACACCGGCGGACGGCCGAACGCTGTATCTGGCGAACGCCGCGATCCTGATGGTGAACCTACTGCCGGCGCTGCCGCTGGACGGCGGGCGGATGCTGGCGCTCCTGCTGAGCTGCACCCTTCGGGCAGAGACGGTCAGCCGGGTGATGCGGGCGCTGGGGACTGCCCTGGGGCTGACGGCCGTCGGCGGAAGCCTGTGGCTGGCATGGCGGTACGGCGGATTCAACTGGTCGCTGGCGGCGGCAGGGTGCTTTCTCATGTACACAGCGTCAACGGCGACGATGACGCAGGCGATGGCGGAGATGCGCCGCCTGATGGATCGCAAGATCACGCTGGAGGGCAGGGGACACGCGCCCGTCCGCCGGGTGGCAATCCTGGCGGATCAGCCGGTGTGTCGTGCGGTGAGGTTGCTTCACCCGTCCGCGCTGACGGAGTTTGCCGTGCTGGAGCAGGGCACAATGCGCTCCCTCGGCCTGCTGACGGAGGAGCGGCTGATCGCACGCTGGCTGGAGCGTCCGCAGATGACATGTGCTGAGGCGATCGGCGATCCGTGAACGTGAAAGAGGCATACAGCCTCTTTTTGTTGCCGCTTTGCAACATGCGAGGCAAACAGAGCAAATTCTGATGAAAAGCGCGGGCGTGATGCATTGACAATTCCCTGCCATCCATACTATAATAGAACATGTACGGACATGCCCACATGCCGCGGGATTCACACGCGGTCACGGCACATGAGGAGGTACTATCATGGACATTCTGGAACTGAAGGATGTATGCCGGCGCGTTCGCCGCAACATCATCACCATGACCAACAAGGCGGGCGCTGGTCACCCCGGCGGCTCCCTGTCTGCGACCGAGGCCCTGGTGGCGCTCTACTTTGATGTCATGAAGGGTGTTGATCCCCAGGACGACAAGAACCCCACCCGCGACCGTTTCGTGCTCTCCAAGGGCCATGCTGCCCCTGGCCTGTACGGCACCCTGTGTGAGCGCGGCTTCTTCGGTCCCGAAGAGTTTGACAAGTTCCGTCAGCTGCATGGCATCCTGCAGGGCCATCCTGACGTGAAGAAGTGCCCCGGCGTGGACGCCTCCACCGGCTCCCTGGGCCAGGGCATCTCCATCGCTGCCGGCATGGCGCTGGGCGCAAAGAAGACCGGCAACCCCGGCCATGTCTACACCATCATCGGTGACGGCGAGTCCCAGGAGGGTCTGGTCTGGGAGGCTTCCATGGCTGCGGCTCACTACGGCCTGGACAACCTGACCGTCATTTTCGACCACAACAAGATGCAGATCGACGGCACCAACGACGAGGTCATGTCCCTGGGCGACGTGGGCGCGAAGTGGCGCGCTTTCGGCTATGACGTGATCGAGGTGGCCGACGGCAACGATATCGAGCAGGTTCTGGCTGCCCTGCACGCCCCCGCGTGCCCCGGCAAGCCCCGCCTGATCCACCTGCACACCACCAAGGGCAAGGGCGTCTCCTTCATGGAGGGTCAGGTCGGCTGGCACGGCAAGGCTCCCAATGCTGCTGAGACCGAGGCTGCTCTGAAGGAACTGGAGGCGTAAGAAGATGGAAAAGAAAGCAATCCGCGTCGCCTATGGCGAGGCCATCGTCAAGCTGGGCGCTGAGAACGACAAGGTCGTCGTGTTCGACGCTGACCTGGCTGCTGCCACCATGACCAACGGCTTCAAGAAGGCCTATCCCGACCGCTTCATCGACTGCGGTATCGCCGAGGCGAACATGGTCGATATGGCCGCCGGTGCGTCCACCATGGGCCTGATCCCCTTCTGCTCCACCTTTGCGGTGTTCGCCGGCCGTGCCTACGACCAGATCCGCAATGGCGTGTGCTACCCCAAGCTGAACGTCAAGCTGGGCTTCTCTCACGCGGGCGTGACCCTGGGCGAGGACGGCGGCTCCCACCAGGCCATCGAGGACATCGCCCTGATGCGCGTGCTGCCCAACATGACCGTGCTGGTGCCCTCTGACGCCACCGAGTGCTACAAGTGCGTTGAGGCCGCTGCCAAGATCAACGGCCCCGTGTTCATCCGCACCGCCCGTCTGCCCTCTCCCGTGTACGAGGAGCGTCCCTTTGAGATCGGCAAGGCCAACATCATCAAGGACGGCAAGGACGTGGTCATCTTCTGCTGCGGCATCATGCTGGAGCACTGCCTGGAGGCCGTGGAAATCCTCAAGGAGAACGGCATTGACGCGGCTCTGGTCAACCACCACAGCCTCAAGCCCTTCGACGAGGAGCTGACCCGCGAGTACGCCAAGAAGTGCGGCAAGGTCTTCACCGTGGAGGAGCATTCCATCATCGGCGGCCTGGGCGATGCTGTGGCTTCCGCTCTGTGCGGCATGGGCCTGGCTCATTTCGAGAAGATCGGTATCAACGATGAGTTCGGTCAGTCCGGCAAGCCCGCGCACCTCCTGGAGGAGTACGGTCTGACCGGCAAGCAGATCGCCGAGCGCATCATGAAGGCGTAATCTGGATTCACTGCGGCGTTCCGAGGCTCGGGGCGCCGCTTTTCGCACATCCGCCAGCTTCGCGCAAGTCGTCCGCTGGGAAAGGCGCCAAGGGACAAAAGCTGAAAGGATGAAGCGGAGATGCTCACATTCATTGTCAACCCCGCCGCGGGCAGCGGCTATGCGCTGAAGATCGAGGCACAGCTGAAGGCAGAACTGGAAAAGCGGGCCGTGGAGGCGAGATTCCTGCACACGGAGGCCCCCGGCCACGCCACGCAGCTGGCCCGCGAGGCTGCCTCTCAGGCGGATTGCACGGGCGTTATCGCCGTGGGCGGCGACGGCACCTGCTACGAGGTCGCCTGCGGCCTTATGGGCGCAAACAAGCCCCTGGGTATCATACCTGCGGGCACGGGCAACGACTTCATCAAGTCCGTCAGCATCCCCAAGAAGCCGATGCAGGCGCTGGACTTGATCCTCAAGGGCAATGCCCGACCGGTGGACGTTGGCCAGATGAACGAGCGGCTCTTCATCAACGTCAGCGGAACGGGCTTTGACGTGACTGTGCTGGACTTCACCCTCCAGGCGAAGAAGTACGTCAAGGGCATCCTGCCGTATCTGTACGGACTGGTGCGCGGCATCTCCCATTACAAGCCGGTGCATGTGCGTTTCACGGTGGACGGCGTGACCGAGGAGCGCGACGTGCTCTTCTGCGCCGTGGCCAATGGACGGTATTTTGGTGGCGGCATTCCGATTTGCCCGGAGGCCGCAGCGGACGATGGCGCGTTTGACTTCATCCTCGTGGAGAACCGTCCGCGGTGGATGATTCCGTTCTATGTGCCGGGCCTGCTGATGGGCCGCGTGCTGAAGTTCGGCATCACCACCCACCGCAAGTGCCAGAGCCTCCGCCTGGAGTCGAAGGGCATGCGATTGAACATGGACGGTGAGGTATTCCCCATGGACGTGGCGGAATATCACATGCTGCCCGGCAGATTGTTGCTGTTCTGGTAAAAAATATTAAGAAGTGCAGGAATTCCGCACAGAACGTCGAATAGGCTTAACTGGATACTCGTACAATATACTTACAGGAGTGATCGTCATGGCCGATTTTCTGGATACGATGAAAGATATGATGACTCGCGGCGTCCGTTTTGTGAGCCGCACTGCGACCAAGGTGGCTGATGCGACGACCTACAAGCTGGGTGAGCTGGACAACACCAGCCGCCGCCGCGAGGCGATCAGCGAGCTGGGCGAAAAGATCTACGGCATGTTTTCCGCTGGCGTGGAAATGCCTGAGGAGGTCATGCCCCTGCTGAACGAGCTGCGCGAGCTGGAGGAGGGCATGGAGAACATGCGCACCGAGCGCGCCGAAAAGAAGGAAGCTGCCGCCAAGGTGCTGGAGGAGGAGCGCGCTGCCCGTGAGGCTGCCCGCGCTGCCGCCGCTGCCGAGCGTGAGCGCCTTGCTGCCGAGCGCGCCGAGGCCCGTGCCCGCGCTGAAGCCGAGCGCGCTGCCGCCGCTGCTGCTGCGATGACCGAAGCCCCCGCGGACAGCGATGTGCCCGCCGATATTCTGGCGGAGAACGTGCAGCCCAGCTACACCGCAGAGGAGACCGTGGTCGAGACGGAGGTCGAGACCGAGGAGCCCCGCGACCTGTAATCAAACACGAACGCCCCCTTCCGCAGCCTGGAAGGGGGCGTTTTTATGCGCTGACACAGCAGCCGCGGCGAAGCATACAGCCAGGCAGGGCGATCAGCGCATCGGGGAGCATGGATTACAGTAGCTCCACCTCGAAGAGGAACGGGTAACTTTCACCGGGCTGGAGGGTCAGCGCGTGAGGCTTGTCGGCAAATGCGCCGCTCTCGTGGACGCCGCCGGGCTGACCAACCCAGGGCTCCAGGCAGAGGTAGTCGCCGTGGTTGTTCGGGCGCGTCCAGATGGCCAGCACGTCCATGTCCTCGCAGCTCAGGCGCAGGCCGTGGCCGCTCTTGCGGTGGACGAGATCGACGTGGCGGCTCTTCAGCTCCGTCAGCATGAGCGTGTCCTTTTCGTCGAAAATGGCGTGGGTCAGCGGGATCACGCCGCCGGGGAAGGCGATGGGCTCGCTGCCGGTGATCAGCTGTCCGCCAGGGCAGAGGAGGTTGGTGGCCTTTTCGTCCTCGGGGAGAACGAGCTGGTAGTCCTCGAAGGCCGCGCCCGTCTCCATCGGCACCACGAAGGCCGGATGACCGCCCACGCAGAAGGGCATGGGCTTGTCGGACTGGTTCTCCACCATCATCGTGCAGGTGAAGCCGGTTTCCGTCAGCTCATAGGTCACCTGGAAGGTGAAGTCGAAGGGGTACATCTTCTTTGTTGCCGGGGATTCGGTCAATTCGAGGGTGACGTAGTTCCGGCCGATGATGATCGGGTCGAACATGGCCTTGCGGGCAAAGCCGTGCTTGGTCATGGGGTACTTCCTGCCGCCGATGATGACGGAGGCGTCCTTGCAGTTGCCGATGACGGGGAAGAGCACAGGCGTGTGATCGGCCCAGATGGAGGGATCGCCCTGCCAGATGACCTCGCGGCCGTCGGGGGCGGTGAGGGAGATGATCTGCGCGCCCTCGGGCCGGATGGTTGCGGTGAATTTTCCGTTGGTGATGCGGATGAGCTGGCTCATGGATATGACCTCCTGAATGGCATTTGTGTATCAATTCGCTGCACACCTGGAGAAATCCTGCATATGCTTGCAGCAAAGGAGGGATTGCAATGCAGACAGCGATGAGCACGCGGGCGGAGCAGCAGGCCCGGTGGCTGCTGTGGCAGATGGGCGGGGTAACGGTGGACGGCGCGGAGCCGGAAAATCGCCCGGCGGAACAGCCGACCGTCCCCATGCCGGAGATGCCCCGCAGCCGCTACAATGCGGTTGTCCGACGCATGCAGCAGGCGGGCCAGCGCACGGGTACATACACTGCCTGGACTTAATCCAGCACGATGCAGCCCCCGTCGGGCAGCCCGAAGGCAGCGAAATAGGCCTGCTCCAAAGGAATCCAGCGCGCGTTGAAGGCGGTCAGCCGCTCAGCCCCCACGCGCCCCAAAAGGCGGCGCTGCTGCTCCTCAGACTCGATGGTCAGAAACAGGCGGACAGCAGCGTGCGCCGCGATGTCGGGGAGATTGCAGTAGGTGCCCTCCAGGATGAGGATGCGGCTGTCCGGCAGAGGCTTCGCCTGGCCGAAGCGATCCTCGTGGCAGAGGTAGGGGCGGACGGAAGCGGGTTCGCCTGCCATCCACGGACGAATCACCTCCGCCAGCAGTCGTTCCTGATCGGCATTGCCGCCGGGGATGGCGAGGCGCTCCGGGGTTTTCTGCGCGTGAGGGATGACGTAATCGTCCATGTGGACGACGGGGCAGGAGAGCTTTTCCGCCAGCGCGGCGGCGAGGGTGGATTTGCCGCTGCCGCAGGGGCCGTCGATGGTGATCAGCACACGGTCAGTCTGCGGAAACTGCTCCAGCTCTGCAATGACCTGCCCGGTTCGGGATGTGGTGGACATGGTTTCCTCCATGAAAGACGCACTGTCTCGAAGGGACAGTGCGCCTTGTGTTATGCCAGATGCTTTTTCAGGATGGCGACGCCCTGCTTCAGCTGCTCCATGGGGATGTTCAGAGGGGGCAGCAGGCGCACTTTCTCGTGGGCGGTGAGCACCAGCAGGCCGTCCGCAAGGCAGGCCGCTGCGATCTCGCCGGCGGTGTGCTTCGTGGGCAGGATGCCGATCATCAGGCCCATGCCGGTGACGGTCTCGACGCCCTCGGCGCCTTCCAGCTCGCTGCGGATATACGCCGCGCGCTCCTTCACGCCCTCAAAGAGCGCGTCATCCATGCGGGAGATGACGTTCAGCGCCGCCGCTGCGCACACGGGGTTGCCGCCATAGGTGGAGCCGTGGTCGCCCTTGCCCAGGGTGAACTCGCACTTTTCGCCCATCAAGCACGCGCCGATGGGCAGACCGCCGCCCAGGCCCTTGGCGGTGGTCACCACGTCCGGGGTCACGCCGAACTGCTGGAAGGCATAGAGGCTGCCGGTGCGGCCGTTGCCGGTCTGCACCTCGTCCACCATGAAGAGCACGTCGTTCTCAC
>JBGVOA010000189.1:0-1299 GCA_045126095.1 Christensenellales bacterium
GGGCATCCTCAATCCCATCCTGGCAACGGCGATGATGGCCCTCCTGGGCCTGGAAGCGGTCATCCTCTTTGATCTGATTACCTTCGCGGTGGCCTTCGGGACGCTGCTGTTATTCATCCGCATCCCGGAAGGGGAGCGGAAACTCGCCCGTGAGCCGCTGATGGCCTCTGTCCGCGGCGGTCTGGCATTCCTGCGGCAAAGGCGTGGCGTGCTGTCCCTGGTGTTCTTCCTGGCGGCGATCAACCTGGTCGCCTCGATGTTTAACGCCACGCTTCCGGCGCTTCTGCTGCCCCGCGAGGGCGGACGTGCTGCCATGGGGGTGGTGAACAGCATCACCGGTGTGACGACCTTCGTCGGCAGCCTGCTGGCGAGCCTCCTGCCTGCGCCCAAAAGCCGCGTGCGGGTGGTATGCTTGACGCTCCTGTTCTCCATGAGCACGGAAAACTTCCTGCTGGCCTTCGGGCGGACGCTGCCGGTGTGGTGCATCGGTGCATTTCTGGGATGGATCGCCATCCCGCTGATGAGTGCTAACCTGGATGCTATCATGCGCCTGAGCATCCCGCAGGAGATGCAGGGCCGCGTCTATGCGGCACGGAACTCCCTGCAGTTTTTCTCCATCCCGGTGGGCTATTTCCTTGGCGGTGCAGCGGTGGACATGCTCTTTGAGCCGCTCATGGCCCGTCAAGCGGCGGGCAGCCTGCTGACGGCGCTCTTTGGCTCCGGCAAGGGGAGCGGCGCGGCCTGTTGCTTTGCGATGCAGGCGGTAATGGGTGTGGGCGTGTGCCTGTGGTTCATGCGTGACCGCCATATCCGCCGGATGGCACAGGAGGAAATGAAAGCATAATAATGCGGCCCGGAAGACGGCATGATGCTGTCTCCGGGCTTTTCCGTATTCAGTTCAGCAGCAGCCAGTGATGCCAGTACATGCGCCAGCGCGAAGGGAAGTCATCACGTTCCACGGCTGACGCAGCAACGACCGCCGCTTCCGCAATGATCTCGCCGCCAGCAATGAGCTTCGCCGACCCAAACGGCTGCCCTTGCAGGACAGGGGCTGTCAGCGTGTGTGGCAGCTGCGTTTCCACCTGCGGCATGCATCCCTTGGGCACGACGCCTGCCAGGTCTTCGGCGAGAACCAGTTCGACGCTCTGTCCGTCCGAGGCCTCCACGGGCAGCGTGGCGATGCATTCGCCTGCGTGCAGCATGGTGACGGACTCGTAGCGCTCAAAGGCCATGTCCATCAGGCGGGCGGCCTCGTCAAACCAGTCGGCGCAGTTCAGCACCACGCAGAGGATCGCCATG
>JBGVOA010000190.1:0-2029 GCA_045126095.1 Christensenellales bacterium
ACCAGATTATCCATGTTTGATATTTATTTAGCAATCTCACACCAGTACAGAAAAAGCGCACACCCTTCAAGAGTGTGCGCCCGTTGATTCACCATTACAGCTGGAAATTCTCACCGTAGCCGTAGTGCTCCACGACGTAATCAACGTCCTTGTCGCCGCGGCCGGAGAGGGTGACCAGAATGGAGCCGGTCTTCATCTCCTTGGCCTTGCGCATGGCGAAGGCCACCGCATGGCTGGACTCCAGCGCGGGGATGATGCCCTCGTACTTGGAGAGGGCGAAGAAGGCGCGCACGGCCTCCTCGTCGCTCACCGCGTCGTACTGCACGCGACCCAGGGAGCGCAGGTAGGCATGCTCCGGGCCCACGGAGGGGTAATCCAGGCCGGAGGCGATGGAGTACACCGGGGCAGGATCGCCGTTTTCGTCCTTGAGCATGATGGAGTTGAAGCCCTGCATCACGCCGGGGGTACCGAACATCATGGAAGCCGCATGGTCGCCCAGGTTGCTGCCCTTGCCCAGGGGCTCCACGCCGTAGAGCTCCACAGCGCTGTCCAGGAAAGGCACAAAGGTACCCAGGCTGTTGCTGCCGCCGCCCACGCAGGCGCAGACCACGTCTGGTTCATGGCCCATCATATCCTTGAACTGCTCGCGCATCTCCTGGCCCACGACCATCTGGAAGTCGCGCACCATCATCGGGAAGGGATGCGGACCCAGGCAGGAGCCGATGCAGTAGATGGCGTCCTTGTACTCACGGGCATAGGCCTCAAAGGCCGCGTCCACCGCTTCCTTCAGGGTCTTCAGGCCATGGGTGACAGGCACGACGCGCGTGCCGAGGATCTTCATGCGAGTGACGTTGGGAGCCTGCTTGGCAATGTCCACCTCGCCCATATAGAAATCACATTCCAGGCCGAAGAAAGCAGCGGCCATGGCCATGGCAACGCCATGCTGACCCGCGCCGGTTTCCGCAATGACCTTCTTCTTGCCCATGTACTTGGCCAGGAGGCACTCACCCATGCAGTGATTGAGCTTGTGCGCGCCGCTGTGGTTGAGGTCCTCGCGCTTGACATAGATCTGCGCGCCGCCGATCATGCGGCTGAGGCGCTCGCAGTGATACACAGGCGTAGGACGGCCCTGGAAATCCTTGCGGATGCGGCGCAGCTCATTGACGAACTGGGCGCTCTGGGCGATGGTGTGATATGCCTCGGTGATCTCAGCCATGGCATCCTTCAGCTCCTCGGAGAGGAACGCGCCGCCATACTCGCCAAAATAGCCGTTCTCGTCGGGATGATAACGGAGATAAGTGCGGTAATCCATATCTGCATGCCTCCTGTATGAGCAAGTTTCATTCATTATATCACAGAAAACGCTTTCGTGTTGTACATTTCGTGTACTGGATTCTCACGCAATGCCTCCCTGGGTTGCCGCGGCGGACTGGATGGCGTTCATGCGGGCGTATGCGCCGCCCCTGGCCACCAGCTCCTGATGGGTGCCGACCTCAGCCACGCGGCCCTCCTCGATGACGAGGATCATGTCCGCGTTGCGGATGGTGGACAGGCGGTGCGCAATGGCGACGATGGTGCGGCTGCCCGCAATGCCGGCGATGGCCTGCTGGATCTGCTGCTCCGTCTCCACGTCCACGGAGGCGGTGGCCTCGTCCAGGATGATGATGGGCGATTTGCGCAGGATGGCGCGGGCGATGGCGACACGCTGCTTCTGTCCGCCGGAAAGACGCAGGCCGCGCTCGCCGACGAGGGTCTCGTAGCCCTCGGGCATGGCGACGATGTCCGCGTGGATGTTCGCGGCCTTCGCGGCAGCCTCAATCTCCTCGCGGGTGGCCTCCGGAACGGCATAGCCGATGTTCTCGGCGATGGTGCCGTTGAAGAGGAAGGTATCCTGCAGCACCGGCGAAATGTTGCGGCGCAGGCTCTCCAGCGTCATGCCCTGGATGTCCTTGCCGTCGATGAGGATGCGGCCGCTGGTGGGCTCGTAGAAGCGGGAGATCAGCTGGGTCAGGGTCGTTTTGCCCACGCC
>JBGVOA010000191.1:0-1515 GCA_045126095.1 Christensenellales bacterium
ACGGCGACAAGGTCGACGAATACATCATCGCCCGCGAGCGCCTCGAAACCCGTGTGAACCTGCACGGCTTCCTCGGTCAGGCGCTGCTGATGACCCGCCACTACCTGCAATACGAATCCGGCGATCCCAAGCGCATCATCGACGTATGGCAGCGCAACATCGAGGTGCTGCGCATGGAAGCCGAGCCCCGGCAGGAGACCGACTCCCTCTCCAGCCTGCGCAATGCCGCCGAGGCCATCGGCATGCAGGTGCACGTCAGCGGCCCGCTGCCGCCAAACCTTCAGCAGCAGAAGCTCATCGCCGCCATGGGCGCTGAGACGCTGACCAACGCTGTCCGCCACGCCGGCGCAAAGCAGCTCTGGATCGACGTGGAGCAGACGGAAACGGCCCATATCATCCGCTACACCAACGATGGCTCGCTGCCCACCGGCCCCGTCGCAGAGGGCGGCGGCCTGAGCACCGCCCGCAGGAAGATCGAAGCCGCTGGCGGACAGATGAAAATCGAAGCAGAACCGCGTTTCATGCTGACCATTATTTTCGAGAAAGGGGTGACGATGGATGTATAATGTTCTGATCGTGGAAGACGATCCCATGGCCCGCAAGCTCCTGGAGATCTTTGTCGCCACCGGCGAGAACTATCACCTGGTGCCCTCGCTGGACAGCGCCGCCATGGCGGAGCTCTACTGCATGACCAACCGGGTCGACCTGATCCTGATGGACGTGTGCACCGCCATGGACGTCAGCGGGATCGAGGCGGCGGTAAAGATCAAGAAGAACTATCCGCACATCAAGATCATCATCATCACCAGCCAGCCGGAATACAGCTACATCGCCCAGGCCCGGCAGATCGGCGTGGAGAGCTTCTGGTACAAGGAGCCCACCGCCGAGGCCCTCCTGAAGGTGATGGACCGCACCATGGCCGGCGAATCCATCTACCCGGACTCCGCGCCGGTCACCCGCCTTGGTGCTGCGCTGAGCAACGACTTCACCGAACGCGAGCTGGAGGTGCTGCGCGAGCTGGTCAGCGGCAAGACGGACGCTGCCATCGCTGAAACGCTGTGCCTCTCCGTCACCCGCGTGAAGCAGCACATCCAGCGCATCCGCGAGAAGACGCAGTTTGCCAACCGCACCGAATTGGCCGTCCGTGCCCGGGAAAGCGGGCTGGTCATCGGGGATTACAAGCATCCCTGAACGCACGTTAAAAGAGCTGGGGCATTGCGCCTCAGCTCTTAAACGTCAGGAAGCAAGGACTGTACAACTTCGACGTGAGGATTCGGCTGACATGAAAAAGCCTCCCTGTCCATTGTGGATGGGGAGGCTTTGCGTGTTTACAGCTTGTCGTGGATGCGCTGGAGGAGCTTGAGCACCTCGGCGAACCAGAGGAGGGAGAGGAGGCAGCCAGCGCCGATGCTGCACCAGGTTAAGAAGGGGACAAAGTCGAATTCACGGCCTGCTGAGGCGATGGCAAAGCCGGCAAGGCAGAATATGATGAAGCCGATCCATGCCAGTACCATG
>JBGVOA010000192.1:0-9960 GCA_045126095.1 Christensenellales bacterium
AGCTGGACACGAAGGCGCAACCGGCCTCGTAAAGTCCGCGGGCAACGGCTTCGTTACCCAGCATAAGCTGTTTCATAGGGGATTACCTCCTGATGTAGGCTGGAGCAAAGCTCAACGAGCGGCGCGACAGATGGCTCTGCCGTGCCGCCGGGTTGAACCGCCAGCGGGTGGTTGTGATTACTGCTCAGCAACGTCGCCGATGGAGTCCGTGACGTTCACGGTCACCGTGCGGTCATAGCAGGCGAAGACGGAGTCGACATGGGCCTTGTCCGGCTTCGGGGTGATCAGGGACACCACGGGGACGATGATCAGGCCTGCAATCATGCAGAATGCACCGGCGTTGATGGGGCTCTGCAGGATGGTGGGGAAGGCGCTCTTCGCCACGACGTTGGCGAGCATCACCACGGTGGAGAAGAGGAAGGAGCACCAGACCGCAGCCTTGGTGGTGCGCTTCCAGTACAGGCCGAAGAGGAAGGGGGCCAGGAAAGCGCCAGCCAGCGCGCCCCAGGAGACGCCCATCAGCTGCGCGATGAAGGTGACGGAGGAGGTGTGCTGCACGATGGCCAGCACCACGGAGATGGCGATGAACACCACGATCAGCGCGCGCATGGTCAGCAGCTGCTTCTTCTCGTCCATGTCCTTGACGATCTTGCCCTTGATGAAGTCCAGCGTCAGGGTGGAGGAGGAGGTCAGCACGAGGGAGGACAGCGTGGACATCGAAGCGGCCAGCACCAGCACCACCACCAGCGCGATGAGCACCGTAGGCAGGCCCTCCAGCATGGTGGGGACGACGGAGTCAAAGCCGTTTGCGCCAATGTCGATCTTATCGGCGTACAGACGGCCGAAGCCGCCCAGGAAGTAGCAGCCACCGGCGTCGATGGCGGCAAAGATGGTCGAAATGATCATGCCCTTGCCGATCTGCTTCTCGTTCTTGATGGCGTAGAACTTCTGCACCATCTGGGGCAGACCCCAGGTGCCCAGGCTGGTCAGGATGACCACGCCCAGCAGGCCTGCCGGATCGGGGCCGAAGAAGGAGGCGAACACGCCGGGGGTGGTGGACACGGTCACATCCTCGACCTGCCCCAGCAGATCCAGCGCATTCAGGAAACCGCCGTTGGCGCTGAGCACCGCCGCGATGACAGCCACGATGCCCACGATCATGATGATGCCCTGGATGAAGTCGTTGATGGCGGTGGCCATGTAGCCACCCGCGATGACGTAGATGGCGGTCAGCACGGCCATGATGATGACGCACCAGGCGTAATCAATGTCAAAGGCCATGGCGAAGAGGCGGGACAGGCCGTTGTAGAGGGATGCGGTGTAGGGGATAAGGAAGATAAAGACGATGGCCGAAGCGGCGAGCTTGAGCGCGGGGCTCTTGAAGCGGCTCTCAAAGAACTGCGGCATCGTGGCAGAATCAAGATGCTGCGTCATGATGCGGGTGCGGCGGCCCAGCACGGCCCACGCCAGCAGGGAACCCAGCAGGGCGTTGCCGATGCCGGCCCAGGTGGCGGCGATGCCGTACTTCCAGCCGAACTGTCCGGCGTAACCGACAAACACGACGGCAGAGAAGTAGCTGGTGCCGTAGGCAAAGGCAGTCAGCCACGGGCCGACGCTGCGTCCGCCCAGGACGAAGCCGTTCACGTCCGTGGAGTGCTTGCGGCAGTACAGGCCAATACCGATGGTCACGCCGAAGAACAAGACGAGCATACCTAACTTAATGAACAGATCCATGATGAAACTCCTTCCGTACTACATAGACTACAATGCTTCAGGGGTACGTTCCTACAAAACTACGGGGTCTGCAAAGGAGCGGTCGAAGCTCCTCTTAACCGCTGATCTGCGATTCAACGAGCCTGCCCTTACAATACTTCTCGCGCAGCGCGGGCTTTTCGATCTTGCCGGTGGGGTTGCGCGGCACCTTGTCGAAAATGACCTTGCGCGGACGCTTGTAACGGGGCATGCCCTCGCAGAAGCGGTTGATCTCCTCCTCTGTGCAATCCACTCCTTCCTTGACTTCGATGATGGCCGCGGCGATCTCGCCCAGACGCGGGTGAGGCAGGCCGATGACCGCCACGTCCTTGATCTTGTCAAACGCGCGCATGAAGTTCTCGATCTCCACCGGGTACAGGTTCTCGCCGCCGGAGATGACCACGTCCTTCTTGCGGTCGACCAGCCAGATGAAGCCGTCCTCGTCCATGCGGGCCATGTCGCCGGTGTAGAGCCAGCCGCCGCGCAGGACTTCATTCGTGGCGTCCTCGTTCTTGTAGTAGCACAGCATCACGCCGTCGCCGTGGACGGCCAGCTCGCCCACCTCGCCCTGGGGCACTTCATTGCCCTGGGGGTCGACGATCTTTGCCTGCCACATGTAGCCGGGCTTGCCGATGGCGCCCACCTTGTGCACGTTCTCCACGCCCAGGTGCACGCAGCCGGGGCCGATGGATTCGGAGAGGCCATAGTTCGTGTCGTACTGGTGGTGGGGGAAGTACTTCAGCCACCGGCTGACGAGGCTGGGCGGCACGGGCTGCGCGCCGATGTGCATCAGGCGGAGCTGGTCAAGGTAGTAGTCATCCAGGTTGATGCGGCCCGCGTCGATGGCGTCCAGCAGATCCTGGCACCACGGCACCAGCAGCCACACGATGGTGCAGCGCTCTTCGGTCACCGCGCGGAGGATCCACTCAGGCTTCACGCCGCGCAGCAGCACCGCCTTGCTGCCGGAGAGCAGGCTGCCGAACCAGTGCATCTTGGCGCCCGTATGGTACAGCGGCGGGATGCAGAGGAACACGTCCTCGCGGCTCTGGCTGTGGTGATTCTGCTCCACCTCGCAGCTGTAAGCCAGCGCGCGATGGTTGTGCAGGATCGCCTTGGGGAAGCCGGTGGTGCCGGAGGAGAAGTAGATGGCGGCGTGATCCTTGTCCGTCAGGGCCACCGGCGGGGCGCTGGTGGAGCAGTAGCCCATCAGCTTCAGGCAGTCCTCGGTGTAGGCGGGGCCATTCTTGCCGACGTAGAAGGTGAAGCGCAGGTCCACCTGGTCGGCGATCGCGTCCATGCGGGTGACGAATTCCGGGCCGAAGATCAGCACATCCACGTCCGCCAGGTCCAGGCAGTACTTGATTTCCTCCGCGGAATAGCGGAAGTTCATCGGCACTGCGATGCACCCGGCCTTGAGGATGCCGAAGTAGATCGGCAGCCATTCCAGGCAGTTCATCATCAGGATCGCGCACTTGGTGCCCTTTTCGATGCCGCGGGAGAGCAGCAGGTTGGCGAAGCGGTTGGCCCGGCGGTCAAAATCCGCCCAGGACATTTCGCGGCGATAGGGCGCGTCCGGGTTGGCGCTCTCGATCAGGTTGTAATCGCGCCAGGTGACGGCGTTGTCGCGCTCCTCGGAGGGATTGATCTCCACCAGCGCGGTCTCCATGCCCCACAAGCGGGCGTTCCGCTCCAGGTACTCGGTGATCAGCATTGTATCGCTCCATTCGTGTGAAATAAAAACGCCTCTGCCATAAACAGCAGAGGACGGGATAAACCGTGGTACCACCTCAATTTGCCGCCCCGCAGGGCGACCTTGAACGCGCGCTATCGGGCGCACCCGTCACGGCCTACTGACGCTTCAGCCGGAGGCTCGGCAGTGTATTCAGCCTGTGCCGCCCCGCTGCCTCGCACCATCCGGCAACTCTCTGGAGGGGACTGAGCAGGGCTTACTTCTCTGCGTCATCGCCGATTGTATACAGAGCTGTTTTGCACAACTCATGCAGATACTTTACCATTTCCGACAGGGAATGTCAATCGGTTGATTGTACATATTTTGTTCTGTTTCTTGACAGTGGAGCAGGCGGGAGATAAACTGTATTCTGCATCCGATGAGAAAGAGGGAATAGCGATGATTGACTTCCATGCGCACACCTTTCCGGATAAGATCGCCGCTGCGGCGGTCAGCAAGCTGGAGCAGAAGGCCCATGCGACCTCCTTTTCTGACGGCACGCGGGAGGGCCTGCTGCGGTCGATGAAGGCGGCGGGCATTGACCGCGCGGTGGTGCTGCCCGTGGCGACGAATCCGGTCAAATGCGCCTCGATGAATGATACCTCCCACGCGCTGGACGGACTGGACGGCCTGACGTATTTTGCCGCCATCCACCCCGATGCGCCGGACTGGCATGCGGAGCTGGGCCGGGCGAAGCAGCTGGGCTTCAAGGGCGTGAAGATCCACCCCGTTTATCAGGACGTGGCCATCGATGACCCGCGCTTCGTGCGCATCCTGCAAAGGTGCGGCGAGCTGGGGCTGATCGTCGTCATGCACGGCGGCGTGGACATCGGCTTCCCCGGCGTTGTAAAGTGCAGCCCGAAGATGCTGCGCAATGCCCTCAACCAGGCGGGCCCGGTGACGCTGGTCGCGGCCCACATGGGCGGCTGGCGGAACTGGCAGGAGGTGCCGGAGTATCTGCTGGACACCGGCGTGTACCTGGATACGGCTTACTCCCTGGGCGCCATCAGCCCGCTGGACGATCACTACGCCCCGGAGGAGCTGCCCATGCTGGCGGACGCACGCTTCGTAGAGCTCACGCGCATCTTCGGCAGCCAACGGGTGCTCTTTGGTACCGACAGCCCCTGGGATGACATGGCGCAGTGCATCGCCCGCATCCGCGCTCTGCCCCTGACGGAGGCGGAAAAGGAAGATATCTTCGACAACAACGCCCGGAAGCTGCTGGGCGTTGACGCGCTGCGGTAAACCGTGGTATGATAGAGAAAACAACCGCAAAGGAGAGAACGATATGGATCGCAAATACGCTGATTTCGCATGGGAGCAAACCGCTGCCCTGCTGGCCATCGACAGCCCTTCTGGCTACACCGCTGCCGCAGCGAAGTGGGTGCAGGAGGCCTTCGGCGCCCTGGGCTTTGACGCGGTCATCACCCGCAAGGGCGGCGTGCTGATCGACCTGGGCGGCAAGGACGCCGAGGACGGTCTCCTCCTGGAGGCCCACGCCGACACCCTGGGCGCGATGGTCGCGCAGATCAAGGGCGACGGCCGCCTCAAGCTGACTTCCCTGGGCGGTATGAACCCCAACAACGCCGAAACCGAGAACGTCCGCGTCCACACCCGCGACGGCAAGGTCATTGAGGGCACCTGCCAGCTCTGCAACGCCTCCGTGCACGTCAACGGCGATTACTCCGGCGCCAAGAGAAGCTGGGACAGCGTCGAAATCGTGCTGGACGAGGACGTGAAGTCCGCCGCTGACGTCCGCGCCCTGGGCGTCGAGGTGGGCGACATCGTCTGCTTCGATCCGCGCACCAAGCGCACCGCCTCCGGCTATCTGAAGAGCCGCTTCCTGGATGACAAGCTGAGCGTGGGCATCCTGCTGGGCTTTGCAAAGTACCTGCACGATAACGCCATCGTCCCCGAGCGCCGCGTGTGGGTGCATGTCACCGTGTACGAGGAGGTCGGCCACGGCGGCAGCGCCTCCGTGCCTGCGGGCGTGACCGAGGCCATCAGCGTGGACATGGGCTGCGTGGGCTACGGCCTGCAGTGCACGGAGAAGCAGGTCAGCATCTGCGCGAAGGACTCCGGCGGCCCCTACAGCTATGACGTCACCACCAAGCTCATTGCCGCCGCCAAGGCCACCCAGGCGGACTACGCCGTGGATGTGTACCCCTTCTACGGCAGCGACGTGGAGGCGACCCTGCGCTCCGGCGTGGACATCCGCCACGGCCTCATCGGCGCGGGTGTGTACGCCAGCCACGGCTACGAGCGCAGCCACATCGACGGCGTGCACAATACGCTCCTGGTGCTCAAGGGCTATCTGGGCGTGTGAGGCGCAGCTTCCGGGAATAAGTGAAACGCAAAACAGCTCCGCAAGGCTTGTGAGGCCTTCGGAGCTGTTTGCTTTGTTCGCAATGGGCCCGTGCATCGGGGCTCATGCCGCCTTTGCTCTGGCCTTACGCAGACCGAGGAAAACCAGCGCCGCACCCAGGGCCATGAAGACCGCCGCGCCGCCGATGATGCCGCCGCGATTGGCGGACCGAAGCTGCTCCATGGCCACCACGCCGCTGCGCACCATCGGGCCAAGGGCTGCATCCGCCACAAGACGATTGCCCTGCTGCACGCCGGCAATGGTCAGCGCTGCATCGCTGTCCGGCGCGTAGATCCTGTAAGCAGCCGCCATGGTTTCCCTTCGCTCTTCAACGATGGCTTTGTCCATTTCCCGCTGGGTGTGCGGGATGTCGAGGCTGCGGTTGTATTCAAAGCCGTCATAGTAATACTCGCCGCCATCGATCACCCACAGGCGACTGGTGCGGGCGCCCTCAGTGGTTTTGCCATAGCCGGTGTGGTAGCCGTTCGCGCTGAGCTGGGCGGGGTCAAAGGCCTCGCATTCCTTGTCGGCAGGAAAGGCGCTGATGATCCCTTCGTCCAGCTCAAATGCGCCAAGGGAAGCCCTGCCGGTCAGCGTCTTTGTATTTCGCGGGACCCAGTTGTACGTTTCGATCTGCTCCATATCGGAGATCAGCGCGTATTCCTCAACGTACCGGATCGCCTTGATGGTGTTCAGCGTCAGACCGAAATCCTCGTCGTGGACGGGCGTGAGCATCTCCGGCACGCCATGGATGACGACCAGCTTCCCCTCGTTCTCCGGCAGCACCACGGGCTGCTCCAGCCAGACCGCATTCTCCAGCGCCGCCTGCTGACCAGGGATATCCATCAGGCCCTTCATGCTCAGCGCAAGCAGCGCAGCGCCCAGTACGACCAGTATGATTTTGCCGATTTTCATTCGCTCATCTCCTGTGCATAGCATTCGTCCAGCGTGCAGCACACTGCCAGCGCGTGATCGGCCAGCATGGTACACGCCTTTTGCAGCGCTTCCGGCGAAGGGGAGGAGCCGAACTGCGCGTTCCACAGCGCCAGATTTGCCCGGTAGTAATCCATGAAGGCTGCCTGGACGTCGCCGATCCTTTCAGCCCGCTCCGGCTGCAGCGCCATCCACTCCTGGTACAGGCTGTCCAGGTCTGCCAGCCAGAGATCGATGGCCGCCTGCAGGCTCTCGGTGGTGGGGTTCTCCTGCAAATCGCTTGTTTCGGTGATCAGGTGCATATGCGGCGTGCACGGCACCACGGAGGTGATGCTGAAGTCGTCAAGCTCCATCCAGCAGCGTTCATGCGGCTCTTCGCCGCCCTGAGGCTCCATGCTGTTATCCCAGTCCTCCTCCAGAAGACGCAGGGTTTCGGCGTCGGCAACGCCCGTCGCGGCCAGGCCATGCTCCCTCTGATACTGCATCACGGCGGCCTCTGTCTTTTTGCCGAAGATGCCGTCCACGTCGGAAATGTCCTCTCCAAGGTACCCGGCGTAGTACAGCATGTACTGCAGGAATTCGACCTCCTCCCGGTGTCCCTTGACGCCGCGGTACAGTGTTCCCTCTGGGTAGTCCGCCAGAGCAAAGGTTGTCAGAAGCATCAGCAGCGCCATCAGCACCGCAAGGCTTCGGGACAGCTTCATGATCGGAAACCTCCTTTGTGCTTATTCGGCATTCTGCAGCGCGTCCACAATGGGGCACAGCGTGTAGCACTGCTCCATCAGCATGCTGTTGACCATTTCCAGCGCCTGCGCGGAGCCCTCGCCAAACTGAGCGTTCCACAGCATCTGCTGGCTGTTCAGGTAGCCCAGGAACATCGCCTTGTGGTTGATGACCATCGGCTGTTCCTGCGGCGGGCAGAGCTCCAGCCAGGTCTGGTAGAGCACGTCCACCTCCGCCTGCCAGGCCGCGATCCGGCAGCCCAGCCGTTCTGCCGCACCGGCCTCCGGGGACAGCCCGGCAGTGGCCTGCATTTCGTAGGCCAGATGCGTGTCGCAGACCTCCCAGGAGATCGTGCCGTCCTCCAGGATAGTCATCGCACAGCACTCGGCGTCGCCCCGGCCGTCGGCGAGAATTCCACCGTAAACGGTCTCCTCCAGCGCGCGCAGGGTTTGGGGCCAGGCGATGCCGTCAGCGTTGAGGCCGTGCTCCCGCTGGAAGGCCTTCACGGCAGCCTGCGTCTTTTTGCCGAATTTGCCGTCGATCTTGTCGTTGAGGTATTCCAGATCGGTCAGCTTCTGCTGCAGATCCTTGATCTCGTCGGAACGTCCCTTGATGTCCTTGTAGAGCGTGCCCTCGGGATAGTAGGTTTCCGTCTGCGTCTTACGGCAGCTTCGACAGGTGCGGGTGCGCGTTCCCTTGGTGTGGTCGGTGGCCTCCTCGGTCACGTTCCATTCGCCGTAGCTGTGGCCCTTGCTGATCTTGCGCACGCCGGACAGGCCGCAGACCTCGCACACCGTGCGCATGGAGCCGTCCCTGGTGCAGGTGGCGGCCTCCAGCACATGGGAATCCTTCCAGACGTGGCCCGTTTCGGAGAGATTGTCGGTCTTCGTTTTGTGGCAGGTACTGCAGGTGTACTTGCGGTAGCCCTTCTCGTCGCAGGAGGGCTCGCGGGAAGCGGTCAGCTCCCAGCTATGCCCCCAGGCGCTGTCGGTGATCTCCTTCTTCAGGTAGCCGCAAAGGTGGCATTTGAGGATATAGTAGCCTTCGCTTTCGCAGCTGGGCTTGGTGACATTAGCCATGTAAAAGTCGTGGTCGCAATCTGCCCATGCAGCGGCGGGGAGCAGCAGCGCAGCAAGCAGCAAAGCGGCAAGTAGCTTTTTCATAGGGTTCCTCCTTTGCCAAAGGCAGACTGCCTGCCGGAAGTCCCGACAGGCAGCATGCGTCGTATATTATGCTTATTCAGCGGGAACGAAGTGCATCATCA
Source organism: Christensenellales bacterium (assembly GCA_045126095.1). Lineage (GTDB taxonomy): Bacteria > Bacillota > Clostridia > Christensenellales > Aristaeellaceae > UBA11524. The sequence goes on from JBGVOA010000192.1 coordinate 8,767, forward strand.
TCGTGCCGTAGAAGTCCATGTCGAAGCCGGACGCGGTGGGCGTGCAGTTGAACATGGTGCCGTAGTAGTTGATGGCGTACACGCCCTCAGCGGTCACGGTGTAGGGCAGGTTGGCGGCAGTGAAGCCCGCCATGGTGAAGTCCGCCGTGCCGTTATCGTGGAAGACCAGCGCGTACTCCGCACCCAGCATGGAAGCGTCCATGGTGTAGCCGGCGGAGGTGTAGGTTCTGCAGACGAACCTGGTGTTCAGGTGGGCCACATCGCCCGTCACAGGAGCCTGCGGGGCCGCCGTGGGAGCCGCCGTGGGAGCAGGCGTGGCCGCCTCGGCGGGCGTCCACACAGCTGCTTCGTCCTGAGAGAAGACCATGTAGCCGGACAGCTCCGTGCCGTAGCGCAGGAAGCCGTCCTCCAGCAGGAAGATGGGCATGCCGGACTCGCCGAAGCGCACCTGACCTTCATCGTCGTACCAGCTGCCGCTCTCCTCGGAGAGGCCCGTCATCACGCCAGTGCCGTCGGCATGCAGCACCAGCATGCCGGTCAGCCCCATGCTGCGCAGGTCGCCGGTCAGGCCGCCGGTGGCCGTATAGCACAGGTGCCATGTGCCGACATAGCCCTCCAGACCCTCGGGCAGGGAAGGGGCGGGAACGGCCTGCGCGCTGCCGACCTTCGCAAAGACCATGTCCATGGAAGGCATCACCAGATTGCCGTCGCCGTCGATGTGGATCTCGTCCCCCATAACGTAGGCCTTTCCGTTCTCCATGGCCCACACGCCGGGTTCGGTTTCGCCCATCATGTCCATTTCGCAGGTGCCGTCCGGGTTCAGGGTGAGGACCATGGCCATGCCGGGCATGATTTCATACTGCCAGGAGCCGAAGTAGGCCGCGCCCTCCTCGCCGATGGGCTGGGCCTCGGGCAACTCGCTCTCGTCCTCGCCGTAGTAGGCGGAGAGATCGCCGTCGCGGCTGAAGATCTGGAAGATCCCCTCGTCGTTGGTGATGATCAGGATGCCGTTCTCCAGGGTGATGGGAAGCCCGCTCCAGGGACCCTCGGTGACGACAGCAGCGCTGTTCACAACATCCCATTCATAGGTGTCCACCCAGCCGTCGAAGGCATAGGTATGGGTCAGGGTGCCGTCGTTGACGAGGGTCAGCTTGTTGCCGACGTCGTCGTACCAGTCGCCCAGCAGCTCGTCAG
>JBGVOA010000193.1:0-2152 GCA_045126095.1 Christensenellales bacterium
CCAGCAGCAGCGCCGCCAGCAGCAGCGTCATCCATCGCTTCAGCAGCATCATGCAATCCATTCCTTTCGCATCCTTTTGTATCCATTCTACCGCATGCGCAGGACTTTGTCAACGCCGTCCGGAGTCCGCTCTGCATCAGATCCGGCAGACCCGTTCGGCTGCCCTTGACAAAAACCAGCCCTTTGGTTTACAATAGTTAACAAACGTTGCATACGCAACCACCTTCTGTGCCCCCGAAAGGATGAACCGCTATGATGCCCCCCTTCATGCAGCAGATTTCCATCACCTACCGCTGTGCGATGCGCTTCCGTGAAAAGGAGCTGGAGGACACGGGCCTGGCAGGCTGCCAGACGCCCTACCTGACCGCCCTTTGTCGCCGTCCCGGCATCACGCAGGAGGAGCTGGCCCGCGAGCTGAACGTGAACAAGTCCTCCGTTACGCGCCAGCTGGCCGCGCTGGAGGAAAAGGGCTACGTCCGCCGCGAGGGAGACCCCTGCGACAAGCGCAGCCTGCTGGTATATCCCACCCAGCTGACGCTGGACATGATGGGCCGCATCTTCTCCTGCTACAACGCCTGGAACGAGTACCTCACCCAGGATTTTTCCGAGGATGAAAAGCTGGAGCTCTCCCGGCTGATGCTGCGCATTGCCAAGCGTGCCGACGCCTACGTGAAGGGAGGAGACTGCTCTTGCGCACCGTCGGACGATACCTGAGGCCTTATCTGGGACGCATCAGCGTACAGATGTGCATCAAGATCGGCGGCACGGTGATCGAGCTGTTCCTGCCGGCGATGCTGGCCATCATCATTGATGAATATGCAAAAAAGGGAAACCTGACGGGCGTGTGGCTGATGGGCGCGGCTATGGTAGCCTGCGCCTTTTTGGCGTGGCTGGGCAACTGCACGGCCAACCGTATGTCCACCAATGTGTCCCGCGAGGTGACGCGGACGCTGCGCAGCGACCTGTTCCGCCGCATCAGCAGCCTTTCCGCCGCCCAGCAGGATCACCTGACGGACGCGTCCCTCGTTTCCCGCCTGACCACGGATACCTACAACGTGCACAACATGATCGACCGCATGCAGCGCCTGGGCGTGCGCGCACCGATGCTGCTGGTGGGCGGCGTGATCGTCTCCGCCGTGATGGAGCCTGTGCTGACCCTGGTGCTGGTGGCCACGCTGCCGCTGCTGGCGGTGGTGGTGTACTGGTCGTCCCGGAAGGGCGTGCCGATGTTCACCCAGGTGCAGGAGGGGCAGGATCGCCTGGTGCGCAAGGTGCAGGAGAACATGTCCGGCGCAAGGGTGATCCGCGCGCTGTCCCGCACGCAGTGGGAGCAGAACGCCTTCGGGGAGGTCAATGCCGACCTGGCCGCCCGCCAGCGCAAGGCCGATCTCACCATGGCGGTGGTCAGCCCCATCACCTCCTTTATCCTCAATGCTGCTCTGGCCCTGGTGGTGCTGGTGGGCGCGTGGCGCGTTTCCACCGGCGCGATCGGCGCAGGCAAGATCATCTCCTTCCTGTCCTTCGTCACCATCATCCTCAATGCCCTTTTGATGGTTACGCGCATCTTTGTCATGTATTCAAAGGGCTCCGCCAGCGCCAAGCGCCTGGAGGAGGTGCTGCTGATGCCCGCCGACCTGATGCAGCAGGAGGCACAGCCCACCCAGGAGGAAGCCCACGTCGTCTTTGACCACATTACCTTCTCCTACAACAAGAATTTCCCAAACGTCTGCGACCTGACCTTCCGCGTGGGGCACGGGCAGACCCTGGGCGTGATCGGACCCACGGGTAGCGGCAAATCGACGCTTTTGTCCCTGCTGATGCGCCAGTACGACGCGGACGAGGGCGAGATCCGCATCGGCGGACGCCCCATCGCCTCCCTCACCCCCGATGAGCTGCACAGCCGCCTGGGCGTGGTGTTCCAGTACGATTTCCTCATGGCGGACACTATCCGCGAGAACATCCGCTTCGGCCGCGAGATCGGCGATCCCGCCATCTGCGAGGCCATCGAGACCGCGCAGGCTTCCTTCATCCATCAGAAGGAGGACGGCCTGGGGCACGAACTGAACGTGAAGGGCCGCAACCTCTCCGGCGGACAGCAGCAGCGCGTGCTGATCTGCCGTGCGCTGGCGGGCGACCCGCGCATTCTGCTGCT
>JBGVOA010000194.1:0-2901 GCA_045126095.1 Christensenellales bacterium
CATCCACGAGATGAAGCTGATCATCGACCTGATCAACAAGGGCGGCGTTGCCATGATGAACTACTCCATCTCCGACACCGCTGAGTACGGCGAGTACGTCTCCGGTCCCCGCGTGATCCCCTACGAGGAGACCAAGGCCAACATGAAGGCTGTGCTGAATGACATCCAGGACGGCACCTTCGCCGGCAAGTGGATCGCCGAGAACAAGACCGGCCGCTGCTACTTCAACAGCCGCCGCAACATCCTGGCCAAGCATGAGATGGAGGTCGTCGGTGAACAGCTGCGCTCCCAGATGCTGTGGAAGAACGACAACAACCTGGACAACGCTTCCAACTGATTCCTTAGCAAATAGGCATAGCGCCACTTGCGCATTCTCCCTCAGTCTTCGCCCACGCCTTTCAAGCCGCGGACGAATCCAGCGCCCTCCCGGAGGGAGCCCAAGGTTTACCGCTGTCTGACCGCTCCTTTGCCACTTATTCTGCACATCTGCAAGGGACGCGACCAAAAGGCTCCCTCCGGGAGGGAGTTGTCAGCGAAGCTGACTGAGGGAGAACGCGGTACTGACACGCTATGCTTGCTCCATCAAGGAAAACAACGCAGGACAGCCCCCTGTCCTGCCTTTCACCACCGCAGCGCGGGCATGACCGCTACGCGATGTCACATCACCATTCCCTTCCACAGGAGGTTATCGTTATGAATTCCAATAACATCAAGATCGGCGTCGAGCGCGCCCCGAACCGCAGCCTGCTGTACGCCCTGGGCTACACCGACGAGGAAATCCGCAAGCCGCTGATCGGCGTGGTGTCCTCCTATAACGAGATCGTACCCGGCCACATGAACCTGGACAAGATCACCGAGGCCGTCAAGGCCGGCGTGCGCGCGGCTGGCGGCACCCCCGTCATGTTCCCCGCCATCGCCGTGTGCGACGGCATCGCCATGGGCCATGTGGGCATGAAGTACAGCCTGGTGACCCGTGACCTGATCGCCGACTCCACCGAGGCCATGGCCATCGCCCACCAGTTCGACGGCCTGGTGATGGTGCCCAACTGCGACAAGAACGTCCCCGGTCTGCTGATGGCTGCGGCGCGCCTGAACATCCCCACCATCTTCGTTTCCGGCGGCCCGATGCTGGCCGGTCACCTGAACGATGGCCGCCGCACCTGCCTGAGCCACATGTTCGAGGCCGTGGGCGCGTATAAGGCCGGTACGCTGGACGAGGAAGGCGTGCGCAACTACGAGGAGAACGCCTGCCCCTCCTGCGGCAGCTGCTCGGGCATGTACACAGCGAACTCCATGAACTGCCTGTGCGAGGCCCTGGGCATGGCGCTGCCGGGCAACGGCACGATTCCCGCGCCGCTTTCCGCCCGCATCCGCCTGGCCAAGCACGCCGGTATGCAGATCATGCAGCTGGTGGAAAAGAACATCCGCCCCCGCGACATCATGACCCCGGCGGCCTTCAACAACGCCGAAACTGTCGACATGGCGCTGGGCTGCAGCACCAACACCATGCTGCACCTGCCCGCCATCGCTCATGAGGCTGGCGTGACCATCGACCTCGACCACGCCAACGCCATCTCCGCGAACACCCCTAACCTGTGCCACCTGGCCCCTGCCGGCGACACCTTCATGGAGGATCTGGATCGCGCAGGCGGCGTCAGCGCCGTGATGAAGGAGCTGACGAAGAAGGATCTGCTGGACACCTCCGTCCTGACCGTCACCGGCAAGACCATGGCGGAAAACCTGGAAAACGTCGTCAACCGCGACCACAATATCATCCGCCCCATCGAGAATCCCTACAGCCAGAACGGCGGCATCGCTGTCCTGAAGGGCAACCTGGCCAAGGATGGCTGCGTGGTGAAGCAGAGCGCCGTGGCTCCCGAGATGATGAAGCACGAAGGCCCCGCCCGCGTGTTCGACTCCGAAGAGGAGGCCATCTCCGCGATTTACGCCCGCAAGATCGTTCCCGGCGACGTGGTGGTCATCCGCTACGAAGGCCCCAAGGGCGGTCCCGGCATGCGCGAGATGCTCAACCCCACCTCTGCCATCTGCGGCATGGGCCTGGGCGAATCCGTCGCCCTGCTGACGGACGGCCGCTTCTCCGGCGCGACCCGCGGCGCATCCATCGGTCACGTGAGCCCCGAAGCAGCTCAGGGCGGCCTGATCGCACTGGTGGAGGAAGGCGATCTGATCGCCATCGACATCCCGAACTGCTCCATCGAGCTGAAGGTGGACGACGCCGTGCTGGCTGAGCGCCGCCAGAAGTGGGTCTGCCCCGAGCCCAAGGTCAAGACCGGCTACCTGGCCCGCTACGCCAAGCTGGTGTCTTCCGCCGATAAGGGCGCGATCCTCGAATAAGCAGAATCCACATACCTGTAGGGGCGGCTATCAGCCGCCCGCGCCCTGCAACCGACCACCACAGGAGGACGTTATGAACCTCAAGGGCCTGAAGATTAACTTTCTTGGCGATTCCATCACGGAGGGCCACGGCTGTTCCTCCGAGGCCGCCTGCTTTGCCAGCAAAATCGCTGCCGAGTATGGCGCAATCACCCGGAACTATGGCATCGGCGGCACCCGGCTGGCCCGGCAGACAAAGCCCTCCGAGTGGCCCCGGCACGACCTGGATTTTCCCGGCCGCGTGGCAGAGATGGAGCCCGATGCAGAACTGGTCGTCGTCTTTGGCGGTACGAATGATTTCGGCCACGGCGACGCGCCCTTCGGCGAGTTCACCGACCGCACAGCGGACACCTTCTGCGGCGCGCTGCATGAGCTGTACACATCCCTGCTGACGAAGTACCCCTCGGCACAGTTCGTGGTCATTACACCCCTGCACCGCTCCACCGAGAACGAACCGAACATGCACGGCAAGGTGCTGGAGGACTATGTGGACGCGATCCGCGCGGC
>JBGVOA010000195.1:0-2321 GCA_045126095.1 Christensenellales bacterium
ACACGCCCAGCTACGAAAAGCTCCTGGGGGATGGAAGCCGTTTCGGCGTGGAGCTGCGCTACGCCGTGCAGGAAACGCCCCGGGGCCTGGCGGACGCCTTCATCCTGGGCGCGGAATTTATCGGCACGGACAGCGTCTGCCTCATCCTGGGGGACAATGTGTTCTACGGCCAGGAGATGACCCGGCTGCTGCGCCAGGCGATGGAGCATACCGCCGGCGCGACCATCTTCGGGTACCCGGTGAAGAACCCGCGGGCCTTCGGGGTGGTGGAGTTTGACGAAAACCACAAGGTCGTTTCCATCGAGGAGAAGCCGGAGCATCCCAAATCCAGCTATGCGGTGCCGGGCCTGTATTTCTACGATAACCGGGTGGTGGAGATCGCCCGGCAGGTGCAGCCCTCCGCGCGGGGGGAGATTGAGATCACCGCGATCAACAACGCCTACCTGGCCATGAACGAATTGAATGTGGTGCTGCTGGGCCGCGGCATGGTGTGGCTGGACACGGGCACGCCCGACGGCATGCTCCGGGCCGCTACCTTCGTGCAGACGGTGCAGGAGCGCCAGGGCTTCTATGTCTCATGCATCGAGGAGATCGCCTGGCGGCGGGGGTTCATCACCACCCAGCGCCTGCGCGAGATCGGCGAGAGCCTCGCCATGACGGATTACGGCCAGTACCTCATTTCGCTGGCCAGGGAGGATTGACATGACCATCATCGTGACCGGCGGCGCGGGCTTTATCGGCAGCAACTTCATCCATTATCTGCGGAAAACGCACCCGGAGGACCGCATCGTCTGCGTGGACAAGCTGACCTACGCCGGAAACCTGTCCACCCTGGGGAGCGTGCTGGACGCGCCGGGCTTCCGCTTTGTGAAGGCGGACGTCTGCGACAGGGAGGCCATGCTGGCCCTCTTCGAGGCGGAAAAGCCGGACGCGGTGGTCAACTTCGCCGCCGAAACCCATGTGGATCGCTCCATTGAGGATCCGGGGGTCTTCCTGCGCACCAACATCCTGGGCACGCAGGTGCTCATGGACGCCTGCCGGGCCTGCGGGACGGCGCGCTTCCATCAGGTGTCCACGGACGAAGTGTACGGCGACCTGCCGCTGGATCGGCCTGACCTCCTCTTCACCGAGGACATGCCCATCCGCGCCTCCAGCCCCTATGCGGCCTCCAAGGCCAGCGCGGATCTGCTGGTGCAGGCGTACCACCGCACCTACGGCCTGCCCGCCACCATCAGCCGCTGTTCCAACAACTACGGCCCCTACCAGTTCCCGGAGAAGATGATCCCGCTGATGCTCGCAAACGCTCTGGCGGACAAGCCGCTGCCCGTCTACGGCACGGGCGAGAACGTCCGCGACTGGCTCTACGTGGAGGATCACTGCCGGGCCATCGACCTCATCCTCCGCCGGGGGCGCGTGGGCGAGGTCTACAACATCGGCGGACACAACGAGATGCGCAACATCGACGTGGTGCGCCTGATTCTGGAGGCGGTGGACAAGCCGGAGAGCCTGATTGCCTTCGTGGCCGACCGCAAGGGACATGACCTGCGCTACGCCATTGACCCGACGAAAATGCATGCGGAGCTGGGCTGGGAGCCGGAAACGCCCTTCCAGGAGGGAATCCGCCGCACCATCGCCTGGTATCTGGACAACCGCGCCTGGTGGGAGGAGATCGTCTCCGGCGAGTACCGGCTGTATTATGAGCGCATGTACGGCAACCGCTGAAAGGCCATTTCTCACGGAGAATTGGCGGATTACTGAACAGTTTTCAGCAGTCACTTTCTCTGTCACTGCGGCTGCCGCTCAACAAACAAAAAGACAATGCGGCGAATTTGCGAAGGGGGGCTTCCGCTGAAAGCGGAAATTCGGGCCCCCCCTTCGCAACCCGAGCCGCCAAAAAAGCAGCCGCGAAGTCAACTCGCAAGGATGTCGCCGGGGTCTGGGGACTGCGCTTTTCGCAGTCCCCAGCGGCTTTCCGCCGCTTTCGCCGTCGAAAGCGGCATCCTGCATGCTCCACATAGCTGCTTAAGGAACCACGCCATACGCTTTGTTCCCCGCTGGCCTGCTGGCTGGCGGGGCTTTGTCTGTTCCGCAGGCAGATATTGCGTCCGGCGATTTGTTGACGCACAGGGTTCTTTCCGGTATAATATATTTTGTAAAAGTATGCATATGCGGCGCAGGGGAGCCCTCTGCGCCTGATAATGGGGTGAAACAATGCAAATGAACGGGCGGCAGCCCAGGCAGGGCCGCAAGCACTCGACAATGCTCCTGCTGTACGACCTGGCGCTGCTGATCACCACCAATGTGCTGATGCTGGTGGTGTA
>JBGVOA010000196.1:0-2992 GCA_045126095.1 Christensenellales bacterium
TCTGCCGGATAACCTCGTGCTGCATGGCTTCTCGGGCGATGAGCGCCAGGTCGCGGGCGGTGGTGAAGTGCCCCTCCATGGGAAGGCCGTGGGGCGTGAGGAACACCGTGCCCGTGCAGCCAAGCTCTGCGGCGCGGGCGGTCATCATGCGGCAGAAGTTTTCAGCCGTGCCGCCGATGTGCTCGGCAATGGCGACGGCGGCGTCGTTGCCGGAGGCCAGCATGAGGCCTGTCAGCATGTCGCGCAGGGTCAGCGTTTCTCCCTCGGAGAGGTAGATGGAGGTGCCAGGCACGCCAAAGGCATTCCTGCTGCAGGTGACAGGCGCGTCCAGTTCACCCAGCTCGATGGCCAGCAGCGCGGTCATCACCTTCGTTGTGCTGGCCATGGGCAGGGACGCGTCGGCATTGTGACTGAGCAGCACGCGTCCGCTGCGCTCGTCGATGATGATGCAGGCCTTCGCTGATGTGCCGACCTCCTCAGCCTGCGACAGCAGGGGAGTCAGCAGCGTCAGCGCAGCCAGCAGCGCCGTCAGCAGCCTTTTCATGAGCGGCCTCACATGTGCTGCGCGTGGGACGCGCCGCCAACAGGCTTGGCGATGAGGCTCTTCACGTCCTCCATTACCGTGGGGATGAGCTCCACCATCCGGTCGGCAACGCTCTGGCAGGTGGCGGGCAGCATGCGGACCGAGTCGCCGTTGACCACGAGGAATCCGACGGGCTGAACGCTCACGCCTGCGCCGCTGCCGCCCGCAAAGGGGAAGTCCGCCTCCTGGGCGGTGAAGCTGCGCTTATCCTGGGCGGACAGATCGCCGCCGGCGGTCACATAGCCGAAAGATACGCGGCTGATGGGGATCACGGTGGCGTCGGTACCGGCCTGCACAGGCTGACCCACGACGGTGTTTACGTCCACCATGTCCTTGATGGACGCCATGGCGGTCTGCATCAGCTCTCCGATGGGGTGTTCCATAATGAATGCGCCTCCCTGTTGATGGCCTGCGCGGCATGCTCTGCCAGCAGCAGGACGGATGTGATAAGCAGTGTGCCCAGCCGCAGACTGAATATGCACCGGGCCTGCACTGTGATGCGCTCATGCAGGAAATCCGGCAGGATGCGCATGCGTGCCACCTCCCGCCAGCTACCCTGCAAAAGCGCTGCTGCCGTGCGCACAGCACCGGTGAGAAGTGCCGTTGCGGCTGCGCTGCCGGTGTGCAGGAGAACCTGTGCATCCAGCCTTTCCGGATGGATGTGTCTGCGCAGAAACCGGCGGACGGCCTTGCTGTGCCGGAATGTCCGCATGAGGGAACCGACCGCTCGTGCACGGCTGTCATCGGTGGGAAGGGGATGGGCTGTACCATCTTTGTGCCGGATCAGCCGCGTACCGCCTCCTGCCTGGCGGACGGCCTCGAGCACCCATTGCCGGGTCAGCCCTGCTGCCTTCACATGCATCCGCAGCAGCCGCCTGGCGCCGTGATGCATGTCCACCGTGACCCGGATGGGAAGGAGAAGCAAGGCTCCAAAGCTCAGAAGAAGCAGTACCCAAAGCATGCTTTCACCGCCTTTCATCGTCTTCAGCGTGCCCGAGTGGGGCGTAAAACATGCGAATTGGCCCGCATGCTTGACGAAAACGCGGAAAGACGTTATAATAAGTGGTATTCATAATGATGACACGCAGGAGGATGCTATGATCGGACTGATCGGTGCAATGGCGGTGGAGGTTGAGGGCCTGATGGCCCGGATGACCCAGCGCGAGGAGACGAGGATCGGCATGGACACCTTTGTGTCCGGCAAGCTCTTCGGGCAGGATGCGGTGCTGGCGGTTTGCGGCCCCGGTAAGGTGAACGCGGCCCTGTGCGCCCAGAGCATGATCCTGCACTTCCACCCCGAATGGGTGCTGAACCTGGGCGTGGCCGGTGCGGGCCAGAGCGGCGTATCCATCGGCGACATGGTGATTGCCACCGCTGCCGTGCAGCACGATATGGATACCTCTCCCATCGGCGACCCGGTGGGCATGGTCAGCAAGATCAACCTGGTGGAGATCCCCTGTGACGCTTCTCTTAGCGCCCGTCTGGTGGCCGCGGCCTCCCAGGTGGAGGGCATGCGCGTGCATGAGGGCGTGATCGCCACCGGCGATCAGTTCATCCACGATGGCGCTGTCCGCAGCCGCATCAACGGCCTTTTCCATGCCCTGGCGGTGGAGATGGAGGGCGGCGCGGTGGCCCAGGCCTGCTACATGCACGGCGTGCCCTGCGGCGTGCTGCGCTCCATCAGCGACCAGGCGGATGGCCACTCCGAAATGGATTATCCCACCTTCACCCGCCTGGCTGCGAGCCATTCCCAGCAGGTGGTGGAACGCCTGCTGACGCTGTGACGGCAGGGATTATGTGCTAAAGAGCGAAAAACATTTGTCTTTTGGCGCGAATCGCGCTATAATGATGCTGTAAACGCATTTGTAAATGGAGGCTGCCTGATGTACAAGCTGCTACTGACAACGAAGGATCCGGCGATCTGCAATGCATTTTCCACCCTGCCGTGGGAGATGCTGGGCTTCCGGGCGCCGCGCGTCGTCTCTTCTGTGGAAGAGGCCGTCAGCAGCCTGAAGCGCCATCATGCGGACGCAATCGCTATCGGCCTGCCCGAGGAGGAAGACGCGGCGCTGCTGTGTCAGCTGATGGAAACAAATCCTGACCTGCCGGTGATGGCGGTCAGCGATGATGCGGGGGAGCTGGAGCGTTATGTGCTGGAACTCCGCAAGATCCTCAACCGCGTCAATGCCGATATGAGCAATACGTCCTTCACCCCCGGCGAGCAGCTGCAGGTGTGTCGGCATGAGTTCTTCCGGGCGCTGATGAACAAGCGCATCCCCGATGCGGACACGGTCCAGCGCCTGCTGCGTCTGCTGCGCAGCAAGATGGACGCGCACAGGCCCTGCGTTGCCGCGGAGCTGGTGATGCCAGTGGACAGCGACTTCCTCAAGGGTCGTTGGCATTATGGCT
>JBGVOA010000197.1:0-7032 GCA_045126095.1 Christensenellales bacterium
CCAACCCCATGGCAGCACGTCCGCCCTTGCAGGGCAGCAGAAGCGCCGGGAGCGTGGCGTTGTACATGGATGCCACCAGGTTAATCGCCGCCAGGAAGAACACCAGGGACAGCACGCCGCGCTTTTGCCGCAGGAACGTCAGACCACTGCGGACGGATGCCATCAGCGGCTCACGGGAAGGTTTCCGTTCTCCCTCAGGGATGCGGATGAATAGCAGCAGCGTCAGGAAGGCCACCGCGAAGGTGATCAGGTCAAAGAGGATGACCGCTTCCAGGCCCAGGAGGGCCATCATCGCCGTTGCCAGGATGGGATTGAGGATGCCCGTGAGGCTGGAGGCCAGGTAGCGCAAACTTCCCACGCGCTGGTAGTGCTTGCGCGGCAAGAGCGCGGTGGTCGCCACCTCGCTGGCAGGCTGCTGCACGGTGTTCATCAGGCCGTTGATGGCGTTCAGCGCATACAAGTGCCAGATGCGAAGCGCGCCCGTCCGCAGCAGAAGCAGCGTTGCCACCGTGGTTGCCGCAGCGAGCGCGTCGCAGACGAGCATCGTGCGCCGCTTGTCCCAGCGGTCGCTGAGCGCACCGGCAAAGATGCTGCACAGCACATACGGCGCATAGGAGGACACCATCAGCAGCGCCGTCACCAGCGCCGAGCCCTGCTGCTCGTAGCTCCACAGGACCAGCGCATAACCGGTCATGGCGCTGCCCAGCGAGGAGAAGGTCTGCGTGGCCCAGAGGATCAGGAAGGTGCGCATCTCGCGAAGAGCCGAAAGGAGATGGTTGATTCGGGTTTTCATATACATGCTCCTGTTCGTGCAGTCCATCACATCAGCGCCCGAACGATGGCTTCCGCACACTCCTCGGGCGACATTTTGTCCGTTTCCACGCGCAGGGCGTAGTCGATGCCCTGCGCCATGATGGCCGCTTGCTCGTCAGACTGCATCTCATATCGGTCGCCGCGCGTAAGATTTCGCGTCCGGCAGATTTCCAGCGGACAGGCCACCTCGACGATGGACAGCGGGTTGTCCACAAGGATGTCCGCCAATTGACGGTAGTGCGGCGCGATTTCCGGTCGTTCCACAAGGATGCCGTCGATCAGCACATTATGGCCCATGTCGCTGTACAGTTTCGCCGTGTGATACATCAGGATGATGACGCGGCTGAGGTGGCCCCAGTAGTCCTCGTGAAGGAAGCGGTCGCCGATCATCTGCTCGAACAGATCGTTGGCAACGACATAGAAGTAGCAATCCGCGCGGTTCTGCAAAGCCTCGACGATGGAAGTTTTGCCGGCGGAGGTCACGCCGTTGAGGAAGATGATCTTACCCTTACCCATGAACAGCCCTCCTGACGAAAACCTGGCAGGGATGGCCGTTATCCGTGGTCATTTCCGCCGGAACAAAGCCATTCGCTGCATAGAAAGCCCGCGCTGCAGTACCGAGCGGATCGCCCTCGCGGAAGGTGATCACGCAGACGTCTCGGGCGGGATCGGCGATGGTATCCATCAGCCGCAGCATGCCCGTCGCCAGTCCCAGGCGGCGATATCCAGGGGTGACCGCCATGCAGCACAGCTGGTTGAGTCTGCGGGAATAAAGCAGCACACCCGCGATTCTGCCGTCCGCCACGGCGCAAATGGCATTCCCCTTGCGAATAAACTTCGCCACCGTTGCTTCGTGCTCCAGCAGGGCCGCCTCCGTTTCCAGACCGGGGAAATTCCACGCGACCCGACGGACGAGCGCCATCCACTGCGGCAGATCGGCCTCTGTGCCGAAGCGGATGGCCATCTGCGGATGCAGAGCGTATTCCAGCTGCACGTCGCATGGCTCGGCGGACACATGCGCAGGATCGGGTTCTGCGGCATGAACACAGCCGAGGGCGCGGTAGGCTGCCTGGGTCTCCTCGGAGGAATGGGCCGATATGTACAGCTTCTCCGCCCCGGCTGCGCGTGCTGCGTCGCAAGCCGCCGCAAAAAGGAGTCGCCCCGCACCACGATTGCGCCACGGCTGACTGACGTGCAGGCTGCGCAGCTCCATGTATTGCCCGTGGCTGCCCAGCCGTCCGCCAAGCGCCGCAAAGCCGATCACCGTCCGACCTGCCCAGGCAATGAAAACTGGGTTGCCAGCCCGGCTCGCGTCCAGCAGCTCCGCCGCTTCCTCGCGCAGACGGGCTGCGTCCCACGCCTCGGTAAAGGCGATGGGCAGTAGCTTCCAACCGGTTCCGGTCTGCCGCCAGCAACGCCGCACCTCCTGATGGCGCATGAAGGCATCCAGGCTGCGTGGGTGGAAGTCGGGCTCCCGCAGGGGCTCCACGCGAATCTCTGGCGGGGTTGTCCGCTGCGCAAGCACCCGGCTGTCCTCGCCATAGATGGATACGCGATTCGTCAGATACGTGAACCCGTATTTCTCGTATAGGCCCACATGGTCGGTGCAGATGTACACCTGCTTCGCGCCGTTCTCACCGGCCATGCGGACGGCATGCTCCAGCAGAACCCCGGCGCAGTGGCGACCACGGTATTCCGGCGACGTATGGACAAAGCCGATCCACGGCGCGAGCGATGCATCGTCGATGCAATCCCGCTCCGCCAATGTCAGAAAGGAGACCAGCGCGTCGCCATCGGTCAGCAGATAAAGCGTCCCCACCCCAACACCTGATAGAACGTGTCCTCGGCCAGCAGCTGCTCCAGCAGGCGGGCCGCACGCCATTCCACCTGACGGATCTGCCCCAGCCAATGCACCTGCCGGTCGTCCTGAAAATAGTCAATGATCTGCATAATTTCCTCATTTGCCTGTTGCGCAGTGGTCGGTCAGCTCCGGCCAGGCGCCGCGCAGACGCTCCATGTCCGTCCAGCGGTGCAGCAGTCGCGCTTCTTCGCATACAACCCGCGCATGGGGCGTGTACACACAGCGCAACCCGCGCTCAGCCTGTCGCAGGCACCAGTCCACCGCATCCAGGCCATCCGCGTAGCCCTCGTCAAAGGGGATGAACGCCTCTCGGCGCACCATCATACAAGCCCGGCTGACGGCCATCACATTGTGGCTGGTGCGGTTCAGGGCATGCCATCCGCCTGCATGCCAGGGCAGACCCGCATTCCGGCTGACGATGCAACCCCGCTTCAACGCGAAACCAGCGTGGGTCACGCGGCCGCGGCGATCCGTCAGCATAGGGGTGACAGCAGCCACATCAGCCCGCTGAGCGTACATGATAAGCTCCCGCACCGCCTCCTCCGGCAGGTCTGCAACGGACGCATCCATGATCAGCAGCATGTCCTCCGTTGCCTCGCTGACGGCCCGGTTGATGTAAGTGCCGCCAGCGCCTTCCGGAACGCGGATCGTTCGCACTGTGACCGACTCCGGCACATTGTAGCGCAGGCGCAGCACGCCGTCCTCCACCGTACATGCGCCGGGACAGCCGATGCGCGCCATGTGCTCCGTCACCGCGCGGGCCGCTGCATCCTGGCACACCGCCAGACGCTGGTGACTCATGCTGCTGCCCACCGTTCGCCAATGGTACAGTACTCGCGGGATGTGGCAGATACGCTCCGTGCGCTCCATGATGCGCAGCGTCAGGTCGTGGTCCTGGGAGCCGTCGAAGTCCGGTCGCAAGCCGCCAAGCTCCGTCAGTAGCGCACGCCGGATCACCATCAGGTGGCAGACGTAGTTGCCGCTGCGCAGGTTGTCCGGGCATAGATCAGGCTTTCGGTGCGGATCGATGTGCACCCGGCCGTCCTCGGTGACCTTATCCTCATCGGAGTAGAGCATGTCCGGGGCTTCCCGGACGATGGCGGCTGCCACATGCCACAGCGCGTCCGGGGTCAGCAGATCATCATGGTCGCACAGGGCTATGTATTCGCCCCGGCACGCCTCAATGGCGCGGTTCGTGTTGCCCGCAATGCCTGCGTTTTCGGCGCTGTGCACAACGCGGATGCGTGGGTCTGTCAGCGAATCCATCGCAGCGACGGATGCTGCATCAGTGCTGCCGCCATCCCAGAGGACAGCCTCCCAATTCGCATAGGTCTGCGCGATCAGGGAGTCCGCCAGCGCCCGCAGGAACCCCGGCTTTGTGTTCCAGGCCGGGATGGCGATGCTGATCAGCCCCGCGGCCGGCTGGTTTTCCCGCTGACGAGTCAGCTCTGCCACATCAGGATCTGTCAGCCGACAAGCGCGGTCGTAGCTGCGGAACACGCGCTCCCCCAGCATTTCACCAGCCCGGAGCAGCGTATAGGCAGCCCCATGGCTGCGCACATAATTCATCACCCGGCGGACGAACGCCATCCTCCTCACCTCCGCTACCATTGTAGCACAGCCCGCGCCGTTCGTAAAGGGAGCCGTAGGCTACTTGACACCTGGCCGCGCCGCTGTTAGAATGGAATATCATATACAGGCGCGCCGCGCATTGAACGCCATCAGCGCCTGACAAGGAGCACACCCATGACCGACAGATCGAGCGCCTGCTGCCGTGCCTGCGAGAAGGTATTCACCTTCGATCCGGCCCAGCGCACCTTCCCGACCCCCACGGGCACAACGGTCGTTCCGCCCAGGCTCTGCCCTGAATGCGAGGCTGCCCGTCGCGCAGAGGACGAACGGCTCCTTGCCGCCGCCCGCACCGACCGCAGCCTTGCCCACGCCTACCGCTGCCGTGGGTGCCGCCGCATTTTCCTGCTGCTGCGCCCGTGGACGCGCGCAGGCGGACTGCTCTTCTGCCCTGAGTGCAGGCCTGGCTACTTCCGGAAGAATCCTGCGGATGCGGAGATCAACAGGGCGCACGGGTACCCGAGGTTCTGAAATGCATGTTTGCGCTGTCCGCCTTTTCTGGTGGACAGTTTTTCTTGCACTCCTGAATAAATGAAAAAGAACCAGTCTCTTACGAAACTGGCTCTTTCAGCAGGGGCACTAGGACTCGAACCCAAAACAAAGCTTGGTTATTGCCCTGCTAACTTGATACAACGCTCAAAAATCAGTATAGTTACATCCATTGTGGAATTTGAACCGACTGTTACGCCTCCTACACCAATGGCAGAAGCATTTTTCCCCGCTTCATTGGTAAGAATAGAATGAAGTCGCCAACCATTCCCAGAATATTTCTGTAGTGTTGAATCCAAACTATTCTTGTCAAGAATTCCAGTCCTTGAATCAGCGATATATACGGTAGCGTATTCATAACGCGGATTCTGAATTAAGGCTTGTTGACGCAGTTCATCCTTCTGGCGTTTAAGGTTGGCTTCATGGACAGCAAGCTCCTGCTCACGACGTATACGTTCTCTCTGTCGCTGCTGCTCGGCCTCGATTGCAACGCGTTGTTCTTGGACTCGTTGCCTTTGTAATTCCGCCATTTCGACAGGAGTGACTACTCTTCCTCGCTTGAAATCAAAGTGGCATTCTGGACATTGGTCAGGATTTCCGAAATAATACTTACGACAGTGAGTACATTCAGGCATAGAACCCCACTCCTAAATCTATTAAAAGAACCAGTCTCTTACGAAACTGGCTCTTTCAGCTGGGGCACTAGGACTCGAACCCAGAACAAAGGTTTTGGAGGTCAACAATCCCTGCGAAGCAACCATTTCCTACAAATAGTATAAAGCCCTATTACTGATTCGTCAAGTATCACCACATTCGCACACACTCTCATAAACACTCACATTCTAAAACAAATTCGACAATGACCCTCCATTGATGGATACTGTTATCAGTTGCCCTGCCATATTTGTTGGTATTCATAATGGAGCATGACAATTTTGGCATACCAATAGCAGACAGCACCACCTTTCCTTTTGTGGATTGGTGGTGCTGTTTTGTTTATGCCTGCTCCATCGCTTTGACCTTGCGATAGAAGGTTGCCTTTGTCATACCTGCCTGTTTCATTGCCTCTACGGCGGTCATTTTGCCCTGTTTCCACGCCTCTACAATGGTGGTGAAGTTGTCGCAAGGTTTGATTTCAGGGCGTCCCATGCGTCCCTCCTGCTTGGCTATGGCGATGCCTTCTGCTTGCCTACAAAGGATTTGTTCCCTCTCAAACTGTGCGAGGCTGGCAAACACAGACAGCATAAACCTCCCTGCTGGTGTGGATGTGTCAATTTGTTCCTTTTGAGACACAAATGCCACGCCCTTTTTATTCAACACATCAATGATATTCAGCAGGTCGCGTGTATCTCTTGCGAGGCGGGAATAACTTTCTACCTCAACAATATCACCTTCACGCACATAGTCAAGCATGGCTTGGAGTTGCGGGCGGTTGGTGTCCTTTCCGCTGATTTTCTCCAAATAGACCTTGTCATACTGTGCCTTGTCCTGCTCCTGGCGGGCGGTGTTCTGTTCCTTTGTGCTGACGCGGATATACTTGATGCGTGCCATGTGATACACTCCTTTCGACACCCACATAGTATCATAAGCGTATCATAATGTCAAGCATTATTATGATACGTCGCAAAACAAGGTTTTTAAGTATGTGATACGCAGAAACGCACCATTTTTGACCGTCTCACAAAGTATAGTATTTGAGACGCATGGGTGCGGGGTAATTTCGGGAGAATATATATTTCGCACCCCCATACCGCCTTTGTGTGGCTCACGCTCTCACCAAATGATGTTTTGATTTTGAAAGACGGCATAGGACGAAAGAAGTTAAGAGAATACACCTGACCGCCATATATATTGAGACCAATAGAAGGAGGTGTATTTCAGTATGGATAATAGCAACATGATTTGTGTATCGGTTCGCATGACCCGCGAGGAATATTTGGCATTACAGATGATGGCAAAGCAAGATTTCACAACGATGTCGGGCATACTCCGCAAACTATTGCGGGATGCCGTAGAAAGGGAGATGTATCCATGAAAAGCAGAATGTATATGCTGAACCACCAGCGACAACTGGTAGGCGTGTATGGCTCAAAGATGAATGAAAGCACGCGTGCCTATAACGATATGAAGTTGAGGCTGTTGGAGGCAGAAGCCTATGAAGAATTGAAGCGGGACTTCATCCAGTCCGCATAGGATGAAATGGCGAAAGCCAACAGCGAAAACGCAAGGCAATTTGTGGA
>JBGVOA010000198.1:0-2482 GCA_045126095.1 Christensenellales bacterium
GAATTACAAAAACGGCCGCCCGGCCGGAACCGGGCAGCCATCGTCGCGCGTCAGTCGTCATAGCGCAGACCGTTCTGCCGCAGCACGCGCTCGACCTCGTCATCGTCCACCACGGCGGACTTGCCGTAGGCCTCGCGCAGCTCCTTCTCATACGCATGGTCGGCGAAGACCCAGCCGCTGCGGCCCTCGCGCCAGTCGGACGCGTCCTCCCAGTCGCCCTCGTGCCAATCGTCCTCCAGCATCAGCCAGGCCACAAAGCCGCCTGGCAGGCCGGTTTCTTCCGCGATGCGGCGCACCTCTGCTTCCGTCAGGCTCCGGCGGATGGCGCGGCGGTCCGCATTCAGCTGCGCATCCCGCGCCGTTTCCGGCATGGAGAGGAACAGCGCCAGGGCCTCCGGCGGCTGACTCCTCAGCGCTTCCGCCATCGCGGCGTACCAGGCGTAGCGGGCCATGTCGATGGGCAGGCGGTACTCGGCAGCAAAGGCCATCAGGTCGTCCGCCGTGATGGCGGTCAGCTCCATCAGCGCCACGGTCTCGCCGGACATCGCCCGTGCCAGCGGGGTTGCACCGGCACCCTCGCCCACGATGCGCCAGTATGCCTGCATGGCGGCGCGGTCGTCCTCCCCGGCCAGTGCGGCGGTGGGGATCGTCAGCAGCAGCGCCAGCACCATGGCCAGCATCCACCGCAGCTTTCTGTTCAGCATTCTCATCGGATCGCCTCCTTTCTTTTACCATGTATATAACACACTATTCCACTATGTAAACATGTTTTCTGAAATATTTCTGATTTTCCTCCACGATGGCAGACTGCGGCTCCCCCCCTTGCATCCGCAGCCAAAATCCTGTATAATGAAAGGAACAAATGATGATGATAAGGGAGATGAAGCGCATGTCCGCCATCCGCGAACACCTGCTGCCCAATGGTCTGACCCTGCTGTGCTGGCCGCAATCCCATCTGCATGGGATCGAATTCGGCCTGTATTTCAAGGGCGGCCCGCTGTATGAAACGGAGGACTCCCAGGGCGTGAGCCACCTGCTGGAGCACCTGTGCTTCCGCGGGCTGGGCGGCCTGAGCCACGACGAGCTGCAGAGGGTGCTCAACCGCTTCGGCGCGGAAATGGAGGGCATGACCGCCGCAGAGGCCATCGTGTTCCGCATGACGGTGCTTCCCCGGCATTTCGACGGCGCGCTGGAGCTTTTCACGCGCTTCTTCGCCCGCACGCCCTGGACGGCGGAGCAGATCGCCCAGGAGAAGCAGGTCGTCCTCCGGCAGATCGAGCAGGAGGAGGAGGACTTCGACGCCGCGGTGGACGCTACCTGGCGCAACGCTCCCGGCGGTTCCTTCCCCCGCATGGGCACGGTGGAATCCGTGACCGCGCTGGACGAGTTCACCATCTTCAACTGGCAGCAGCTGATCTTCCAGCCCCAGAACGCCTGCCTGGTGATGACCGGCAACTTCTCCGAGGGCATGGAGGACGCAGCCATTGAGGGGCTGTCCGAAATGACCAACTACACGGACGAGCCGCCCTTTGAGCAGCCCGTGCCCCTGGGCTTCACCCTGCGCGACGCGGACAGCGATCTCGTCTGGGACGAGGAGGGCGGGCAGGCCAGCGTCCACCTGGCCTTCGATATCGATCAGGACGCAGTGAGCCCCATCGCCGCCCAGGTGCTGGACATGGTGACCGGCGGCAGCTGCGACAGCCTGCTGTTCCAGGCCCTGCGCGAGGAGGAGGCGCTGGTAGCGGAGATCGAATCCTTCATGCAGGAGATGGGCGCCTTCCGCCGCCTGATCATCCGCTGGGATGTGCGGCAGGAATACCTGGTGGAGAGCCTGCGCAAGGTGTTCGCCTACCTCCACCGGCTGACGGTGTATGTCCGCCCCGCACGCATGGAGCAGGCGCGGGCCATGTTCCAGACCTCCAACGCCCTGGTGCAGGACAGCGTGACAGAAATGAACGAGCTGGCCGGTTGGGCATGGGTCGGCGGGGATACCTCCGCTGCCGATCTGGACGCGCAGGACATCCAGCTGGCCGACATGTCCCCCGAGGACCTGCTGGACGCTGCGCAGACCATCCTCAAGCCCGGCAACCTGACCATCTCCGTCAAGCGCGACCCGGCCATCGTCCCCGGCGACCTCGCGCCCCTGCTGACCAGCCTGCGCAACGTGCTGTAACACAGCTTCTCCGCCTTCTCCTGCCTTCCCCGCGGAGAAGGCGTTCCTTATTTCCCGACCCAACAAGGAGACAATATGGCCCCACTTGATTTCGAGATTCTCTCCAAGCTGATGCGCTATGTCTTCACCTTCCTGGGCGCGCTGATCGTCTGGCGGGCCTTTGCGTGGCTGCGCAAGGATCGCCGGGCAGTCAACCGGCGGCTCAGGGCACTGCCGGACGCGGGTGCTATCGGCCTGTTCACCGTGCTGCAGGGCTCCCGCCACCTGCCCGAGGGGGAGGTGCTGCCCGTCCCTCAGGAGGGCGTTCTG
>JBGVOA010000199.1:0-13302 GCA_045126095.1 Christensenellales bacterium
CCGCATGCTGGAGGCAATGCAGGCGCTTTCCCGCGCACGCCTGGAGCCCAAGCGGTTCCGCCTGATCTATCCTGCGGCAGACAAGCCCGCAAACCTCGTTCTCATCGAAGCGATGAAGGATGCAAAGCCCATGCTACACCCTGAGCCGCCGCTGATCGTCTACGAAAAGGACGGCAGCATGACGGCGGAGCTGCGGCGGATCTACCACATCACGGATTGAGCCGTGCCAGCGTGAAGTTCAGCACCGCAGCGAAGGTAAGCCAGAGCTGATAGGGCACAAGGAGCCACCCGGCCACCTGGCTTTCGCGGAAGAATTTCAGCAGCATCAGCCCGGCCAGCGCCCACAGCAGCACCAGCCAGAAGAAGGCAAGCCCCAGCGCTTCCCGGGTGAAGAAAATCCACGGCCATAGAATGTTCACGGCAAGCTGCGCGATGTACAAGCCCAGCAGAAGGAAGCGATCGCGGCTCTGCGTCCGGAGCACGAACCACATTGCCGTAGCCATCGCGGCATACAGCAGCGACCAGGCGACCGGGAACAGCCAGCCGGGCGGCGCAAAGGGCGGCTTCGACAGGCCATCGTAAAAGGCAGAATCCCGCTGTGTCAGGAAGCCAACAAGGGCTCCCGCACCCAATGTCACCACCAGCAGAATCACAAGGGAGCGCCAGGTGTACCGTTTTTCCTGCGTCATACAAATCACCTCATCAGAATGGTACGCAGACGCGCAAAAACTCATTCCGGAAAAGAAATGCAGCCTCGCCAGCTGCATTTTTATTGCGCAAAGCGTTCCGGCGCTGTATAATGAGTAAGCCGGTATTACAACGAAAGTTTCAGGAGGCACGAGAAAGATGGGCAGCGTGATCATCATCGGAGGCGGCGCGGCAGGCATGGCAGCCGCCATTGCAGCGGCCATGTGCGGCGACCGCGTGACGGTGCTGGAGCGGATGGACAGGGTCGGAAAGAAGCTGCTGGCAACAGGCAACGGCCGGTGCAATCTGATGAACGCAGGCCCGCTGTGCTATCCTGGCGGCAGCCACCTCGCCGAGGCTGTATTGACCACCTGCGGCGCACAGGAGCAACTGCGATTCTGGCAGCACCTGGGCCTGCGCACCAGGCAGGAGGACGGCGGACGCGTCTATCCCGTCAGCGGCGCAGCCTCCACCGTGCTGGACACCCTCCGCCAGGCAATGCGCCTGAACGGAGTCGAGGTAGTGACGGAGGCTCCCGTGACGGCTCTGCGTGCCGCGAAACGTGGGTGGGCCGTTGAAGCAGGGCGGACATATATGGCTGACCGCGTCATCATCGCTGGCGGAGGCTGTGCTCAGCCCAAGCTGGGCAGCGACGGCAGCGCGTATCAGCTGCTGACAGGGCTGGGCCATCGCCTTGTGCCCCTGCGCCCTGCGCTGACGCAGATCATCACCGACACCGCGCCCATTCGCGGCCTTTCCGGTATTCGCGTGCGCTGCGATGTACGCATCACCAGCCGCAAGGGCGAAAAGGTCCGCCAGCGCGGCGAGCTGCTCTTTGCGGATTACGGCGTGACCGGTGTGTGCGTGATGCAGTGTGCCCGCTGGGCGGAGCCTGGCGATCAGGTGCACATCGACCTCACACGCGCGCTGGGCTTTGAAGGGGAAGCGGCGCTGCTCAGCGAGCTGCTGCGTCGCTGCGAATGCTGGCAGGGCGCCTCCCAGCTCGATCTGCTGACCGGTCTGTGCGTCCCCAAGCTGGGCATGGCGCTTATGCGCACGGCAGGGCTGGAGCGTCCCTCGGAACGCGCTGCCAGCGAGCTGACGGAACGTCACCTTCGTCAGATGGCACGCCTCACAGCGGATCTGACACTGACCATCAAGGGTGTGAAGGGCTTCGACAATGCGCAGGTCACCGCAGGCGGCGTTGCCGTGGACGAGTTTGATCCGGCGACACTGGAATCACGCATCGCGCGGGGCGTGCATGCCGCAGGCGAGGTGCTCGACGTTGACGGCGATTGCGGCGGTTTCAACCTGATGTTCGCCTTCGGCAGCGGCATTCTGGCCGGCCTGAACGGGAGAAAGGCCCCCTGGTGATATTTCGTGCATCCACTTGTCGGGTTTCAATCGTGGATGCTGACATTATGACGCGTATCTGTTGTGCGGCGCAGGTTCGCATGATATGATATGCTTGATTCTGAATACCGGAGGACAGGGCAATGATTCAGTTTGAAAATGTTGTGAAGCAGTACGGCAAGAGCAAGGTGCGCGCGGTGGATGATCTTTCGCTGCACATCGAGAAGGGTAGCACCCTGGGCTTCATCGGCCCCAACGGCGCGGGCAAAACGACCACCATCCGCCTGCTGACGGGCATCCTGCAGCCCACCAGCGGCCGCGTGCTTGTCGGCGGCATCGACATGGCGAAGGATCCCATCGGCGCCAAGCGGCTCATCGGCTTTGTGCCGGACGCCCATGAAATGTACGATCGTCTGACCGGCATGGAGTATCTCAACTTCATGGCGGACGTGTACGGCGTTTCCAAGGCGGATCGCAAGGCCCATATCGAGAAGTATCTGGATATCTTCGGCCTGGAGGACGCTTCCGCCGAGCAGATCCGCTCCTATTCCCGCGGCATGCGGCAGAAGCTGACCATCATCGGCGCCCTGATTCACAATCCGCCGGTATGGGTGTTGGATGAGCCGATGGTCGGCCTTGACCCCCGCGCGGCGCACATCCTGAAGGAAGAGATGCGTCAGCACTGCGAAAAGGGCAACACGGTCTTCTTCTCCACCCATGTGCTGGACGTGGCGGAAAAGCTTTG
The DNA here is from genome assembly GCA_045126095.1 of Christensenellales bacterium. GTDB lineage: Bacteria > Bacillota > Clostridia > Christensenellales > Aristaeellaceae > UBA11524. Next base: position 2,786 of record JBGVOA010000199.1, read on the forward strand.
CGACGGCATTGCCATCATCAACAAGGGGCAGTTGGTTGCCCAGGGCTCGCTGGAGTCGCTGCGCTCGGGTGAAAACGGCGCGACGCTGGAGCAGCTCTTCCTGGAGATGACGGACGCGGAGGAGGAAGCAGAATGAAGGACTACCTCCTGCTGCTGCGGGTGAACCTCAAAACGATGCTGCGCGGCGCATTTTCCAGCGGCATCCGGGGAGATAACGGCAAGCTGAAAATCTCCTACATCCTGCTGTACATCCTGGCAGCCATCGGCATGCTGACCATGGGCGGCATGGTAATCTGGCTGGAAACGGCTCTGTATCGGGGCGTTGCGGGGGCGAATCTTCTGCCTGGCATGCGGCTGGAAAGGCTGCTGATCCGCCTGTCGCTGCTGCTGTCCATGGTGATGACGCTGCTGTTCGGCGTGTTCCACACCATGGGCGCGATGTACTTCAATCGTGATACAGTCGCCACCGCGCACCTGCCCATCGGGCAGCGGGTGCAGATGGCGGCCCGCTGGACAGAGATCTACGTGGGCGAGATCCTCTTCAGCCTGTTCATCCTCACGCCCATGCTGGTCAATCACGGCATCGCCCAGGGCGCAGGCGTCACCTACTACCTGTCCGCCCTGCTGACGCTGCTGGCCACGCCGCTGTATCCGCTTTCCATCGCGCTGCTGCTGGCTTCCATCCTTGCCCGCTTTTCCTCCTTTACCAGGCACAAGGAGGTCTGGATGGTCATCGGCACGCTGCTGATGCTGGTGCTCGTCCTCGGAGCCGAATGGACGCTGATGCCTAATATCCCCGAGGATGCGGACGCCATGTTCTTCATCAACCTGCTGATGAACAACGAGGCCCTGCTAACCTTTGTGATCGGCGCATTCCCGCCGGTGATGTGGGCGGTGGACGCGATGTCCGGCAGCTTGCCGATGCTGGCGCTGTTTATCCTCACAGGTGCAGCGGCAATCTCCCTGGTTATCTTCCTCCTTGGCGGCAGCTTCCAGCAGGTCTGCCTGCGCCATACGGAGCATGCGGTAAAACGCAAGGGGAGCGTCCGCAGCAAAAAGGAGGCGATGCAGCCTGCAACGCCTTTCCGCGCCATCTTCCGCAGGGAGATGAACGAGGTGCTCAAAACGCCCGTGTATCTGATGAACGCGGTGCTGAGCGTGATGATGATGCCGATCATGCTGATGGGCATGAGCGTCGGCATGACCACGGCGGACGAGAGCATCGACATAGCCTCTGTCATTGCGCAGCTCACCGGCGCGCTGGAGCCCACCGACCTGACGCTGATCCTTGCGGCGCTGTTCTCCTTCATGGTGTTCATGTGCCCGCTGACGGCCACCGCCATCTCCCGCGAGGGCAAGCGCCTGCCGATCATGCGGATGATCCCGGTGTCTGCTCGCACGATCCTCTGGGCGAAGCTCCTTGTGGGCGTGCTGATCGTGCTGCTCGGCTCCGTCATCATGGGCGCGGCCATCATTGTCCTGCTCGGCACGGAATTCCTGCCGCATGTCGCCTGTGCCGTGCTGATGGCCAATGTGCTGTCCGTAAGCGTAGGCGCGGGCAGCCTCCTGGTGGATGTGCTCAAGCCTGTGCTGACCTGGAAATCCGAGAACGAAGTGATGAAGCAGAACATGAACACCATGTACAGCATGCTCATCAGCGTGGCGATGGCAGCCCTCGTGGCGGTTCCTGTGGTGCTGCTGCTCAAGCAGGCTGCATGGCTCCGCATGGCAGTGGCCGCGCTGCTCCTGCTGCTGGAACTGGCCGGCACCATCCTCCTGCTGGAAACGGTCGGCTGCAAGCGCCTGTCCCTGCTGGAGCCCTGACAGAACAATCTCCGTATCCCGTCTGCGTTTTTCGACAAGGACGGGATATTTTGTGTTTGTATTTGCATTTTCACCCGTAACATGCTATAATGTGATTTGACCCGAATTCAAAGCCTGTGGAAGGAGTGACGGCTTCGTGGATCAGCCTCCCTGTAGTCCTTTGCCTGCGCAGCCGATCATGCTGACGCAGGCGCTTCTGCTGCGTATCTTCATTGCGCGGCTCTACAATGAAAGGACTGCTTGATCCCATGGAAGTTCTGATAATCGCTATCCTCGTCTGCGTGTGCCTGTCCGCTTTCTTCTCTGCATCTGAAACGGCGTTCACCTCCATGAACCGCGTGAAGCTCAAGACCATGATGCAGAACGGCAACAAGCGCGCCAAGCTCGCCTATGAGCTGGGCGAGGATTACGATAAGCTGCTGAGCACCATTCTGGTGGGCAACAACATTGTCAATATCGCTGCCTCTACGCTGGCAACGAGCCTGTTCCTGATCCTCTTCAACAACGATACGAACCTGGCATCCCTCGTCAACACGGTGGTCATGACCATCGTCGTGCTGATTTTCGGCGAAGTCACGCCTAAAACGATCGCAAAGGAATCGCCTGAGATGCTGGCCATGGCATTTGCGCCCTTCCTGCGGGTGCTGCGCGCCATCATCAGCCCCATCAACGCCTTCTTCAGCGCGCTGAAAAAGGTACTCCATCTGATCTTCAAGCCCGCTGAAAACGAAAGCTTCATCGAAGAGGAGATCATCACCATGCTGGAGGAAGCGCAGAACGAGGGCGATATCGACGCGCACGAGGGTGAGCTGATCCGATCGGTGATTGAGTTCAGCGACGACCGCGACGTCAACTGCATCCTGACCCCCCGCGTGGATGTGACCGCCATTGAGGATACCGCCACAATGGAAGAGGCGGGCGAGTTGTTCCGCAACACCGGCTACTCCCGTCTGCCGGTCTACCATGAGGACATGGATCACATCGTGGGCATCCTGAACGAAAAGGATTACTATCTGCGCAAGCACGAGGGCTGCACCGATCTCAAGCAGATCATGCAGGAGCCCGTTTATGCCCCCACCACGCTCTCCCTTTCCAAGCTGCTGAAGCTTTTCCAGGCCAAGAAGACGCACATCGTCATCGTGCTGGACGAGTTCGGCGGCACGGAGGGCATCGTGACGATGGAGGACGTGCTGGAGGAGCTGGTGGGCGAGATCTACGACGAGCATGACGACGTGGATCAGGAGCTTGTCACCATGGAGGACGGCTCCCGCCTGGTGGACGGCGGTATGCAGCTGTCCGACCTGATGGATCTGCTGGGCGTGAAGGATACCTACGCTGCGGACACCGTCGGCGGCTGGGTTGCCGAGGTGCTGGGCATCATCCCGTACACCGGCGCTAAGTTTGAAACGCCCGAAGTTCTCGGCACGGTGACACAGATGGAAAAGCGCCGCGTGACCCGCGTGCGCGTATGGAAAAAAGAAGCGCCGTCAGCTGATGAGGCTGCGGCGGAGTAACAGGAGGAATTTGCTATGAGCAACCGCACCGAAAAGCGCAACAAGAAGGAAGAACAGAAGAAGATGGCCGTGCGCGTGCTGTGCATCGCGCTGGCTGCGCTGATGGTCATCCCGCTCGTCGCCGTGGCCCTGAGCGTTTTCTGACCAGGATAAAGCAGAAAGGAGGGGAGCGTCTTGACGGATCATAGCAGACGAGGCGTTTCCCTCGGAACGATCTTCATGGCGGCCGTCACCCTGGCCGTGCTGATCGGCTGTGCCATTGTGTTTCCGCGCCTGATGGGCGATGCCGGCATCCTCCTGGAGGATCGGGCGATGCTGACGGAGACCAACCTCAACGACGCGCTGCCTGAGCTTGCAATGAGCGATATCCCGATCGCGCCGGAAGCAACGCCGCAGCCGGAGCCCGAAGCTCCGACAGCCGCTCCGGCGCCGGAGCCCTCCGCTTCTCCGGAGCCGACCCATACGCCGGAGCCCCAGGCAGCAGGCGCAGTTTCCCTCACCTTTGCAGGAAGCATCTGCATGGACGACCTGACGCGTAAATCCGGCTATTACAGCGACTCGGAAAAGTACGATTTCACGGACAACCTCTCCCTGATCGCCTCGGAAATGGAAAGCGACTGCACCTTCATCACCCTGGAGGGCATCACAGATCCATCCGGTAACGTGCGTCAGGTTCCCAACGCCCCGGATGAGGTGATGGACATGCTTGCCCAGGCCCATGTGGACATGGTGGCGCTGGGCTGGAACAAGGCCTACGAGCGCGGCGCATCCGGTGCTGCGGCAACGCTGGCGGAAGCGCGCAAGCGCGGCCTGTCCACCATCGGCCTCTACGACTCCCAGCAGGATGCACAGCAGATCCGCATTATTGAAGCCGGAGGCCTTAGAACAGCCTATCTCCATTATGCGGCCGCCGTATCCAACACAAGCAAGCGCCACCTGAATGCCGAGGACTCTGCCTGGGCCATGCCCGCCATCACCGTTGGCAAGGCAGGTATGGAGGTCGTTTCCGCTGACATCCGCCGCGCCCGGGAGCAGGGCGCGCACATCGTGGTCGTTTCCCTCAACTGGAGCGGCGTTGGCAGCGTCAGCACCACCTCCAGCACCATGAAGGGCTTCATGCAGGGATTGGCGGATGCAGGCGCAGACGTGATCGTCGGCGCAGGCACCAAGGCCGTCCGCGAGGTCAGCTGGCTGATGGGGAAGCGCGAAGACGGCTCCACGCGGCAAACGCTGTGTGCGTGGTCCCTCGGCAGCCTGCTCAACGGCGAGAGAGGCGACGGCAACGTGGCTGGTCTGCTCCTGCATGTTCAGCTGAGCGTCACGGGCGGGAATGTGAGCTTCTCGCAAGTCACCTACACGCCCACCTACATCTGGCGCTTCAAGGCGGACGATTACTATCGCTACCGGGTTGTGGCCAGCGACCAGCCTGCTCCCGAGGGCATGGACGCCTCCCAGGCTGCAAACGCTGAACGGGCCTTCGCGAATCTGAAAAAATCGCTGGGCAATTCACCAATCACCCTGCGCGTCAAATGAATCAAAGGCTGCGGAAGGCGTATGCTCCGCAGCCCTTTCTCGTCAGAATCGTAAACTTTTTGTGTTTCTCTTGCAAATGCACACAAGCGCGTGTACAATGGTATGCGAAGCTTATTTGGAGGCGATGTTTATGCGTCGTTTGATGCTGCTGCTCCTGATTCTCCTGCCCATATGCTGCCTGGCAGAGGACGAGGAGATTTACTTTGATGACGTGATTGTCTTCAATCCCCAGGAGGCAATCAGCGTTGCACCGCCAGTGGAGGTACAGACGGAAGCCCCGGAAACGGCGCGGAACGAGGCCCGCGAGGAGTTCATCGACCGCATTTTTGATCTGGGACACGATCTTTATGTTGCAGCCAACGGTAAAGCGCAGCGAGCCTACAAAAAGGGGGATATCTACCTCTGCAAGAACTTCACCACGCACATTTTCAACGAGCTGCGCGATGATTTCTGCATGGCGGAATTCCCGGACGTCCGCCTCCGCATTCCCAACAACAAGGAAAACAGCTATCCCTACCACTACGGCCTTGAATGGGAGGATATCTCCGCGGAGGACGGCAACCCCTTCTACGTCGCGGCTACATTCCGCTACGACAAGAACCTGAGCTACGCGGAAAACCTGGAGCTTGCCTGCGAATTCATGCGTCGGGCGCAGCGCGGCGATTTCTTCCAGATGACTGCCGACTATGAGTACGGTATGGGCGCCCACAGCGCCATCATGATGGGCTACGACCCCGTCAACGACGAGATCCACTGGATGGATTCCAACATGCGCGGCTATAAGAACAGTCAGGGCATCCGCTACGGCATCTGCCAGTATGACGAGGTGCGCAGCGTGGAATGGTGGGCTGAAGCCTTCTGCCATACCCGCCGCGGCGCGACGCTCTACCGCCTCCGCGATGATATCGCATTCCGCGATGACGCCGACTGACGGACCTCGGTTGAAAATTCCAAAATTAATTTCAAAAACACGAAAAAAACACTTGCATTCGCCGCTTGCATTGTGTTATAATAGCAGGCGTGAAACCGGGCGGTCCGCTATCTGGGAACTCTGACCTCATGCAGAGCCGGATATGAACGTCTATGATGGAAGGAGGAACCAACATGAGCGAGATCATCCGTTCTATCGAAGCGAAGCAGCTGCGTAACGACGTGCCCGCCATCGCCATCGGCGATACCGTGCGCGTGCAGGTTAAGGTTGTTGAGGGTAAGAACGAGCGTCTGCAGGCCTTCGAGGGCGTTGTCATTGCCAAGCGCAACGGCGGCATCCGCGAGACCTTCACCGTGCGTCGCGTGTCCTACGGCATCGGCGTCGAGCGTACTTTCCCCGTGCACAGCCCCCGTCTGGGCAGCATCACCGTGATCCGTCACGGCAAGGTGCGCCGCGCGAAGCTGTACTACCTGCGCTCCCTGCAGGGCAAGGCTGCCAAGATCAAGGAAGTCAAGCGCGTGTAATCGCGTTTCCAATCTTGACTGGAAAGCAACATTGCGAGAGAGTCCAACCGGGCTCTCTCGTTTTGTGTTTTGGCGGCAGCATAAATCGTCCGGCGCAAACATATCCATTGGACAGACTCAGGCAATGCTGACCAATGGAGGGAGCGCATGGAAAAGGCGACATTTAATCTCTACCGCGATATATCCGAAAGAACGGACGGCGATGTGTACATCGGCGTGGTCGGCCCGGTCCGCACAGGCAAGAGCACCTTCATCACCCGATTCATGGAGCAGCTTGTACTGCCAAAGCTGCCGGACACGCCGGCCCGCGAACGCATCGCAGACGAGCTGCCGCAATCCGGCTCCGGGCGGACGATCATGACCACACAGCCCCACTTTGTACCCAGTGAGGCCGTGACCGTATCCCTGAGCGAGAACACCCCCGTGCGCGTCCGCCTGGTGGACAGCGTGGGCTACCTCATCAAAGGCGCGCAGGGGGCCAGCGACGAAGGCGGCGTGCGAATGGTGAACACCCCCTGGTCCGAGGAGCCGCTGCCCTTCGAGCAGGCTGCTGAGATCGGTACACGCAAGGTCATGACCGACCACGCTACGATCGGCCTTGTCATCACCACCGATGGAAGCATTGCTGATCTGCCGCGCAGCGCCTATGTGAGCGCCGAAGCCCGCGTGATCTCCGAGCTGAAGGCACTGGGCAAGCCCTTTGTGGTGGTCCTCAACTCCGCAGCGCCCCGAAGCGCTGAAACGCTGACCCTCCGCGACGATATGGAGGAGCGCTACGGCGTTCCCGTGATGCTGCTCAACGTGCAGGAGATGGAGGTAGGCGACATCCAGCGTGTGCTGGAGTCCGTTCTGTTGGAGTTCCCTCTGCGTGAGGTGCGCCTCAGCGTGCCGGAATGGCTGGGCGCGCTGGACACGGATCACTACCTTGTCCGGCACATCCTTGGCGCGCTGCAGACAGCCGCTGAACAGCCGCGGGTGATGCGCCAGGGCGACCTGTTTGATGATACATTCACCGGTTCGGACTTCATCGCTGATGTGCACCAGGTTCGTATGATTCCCGGAGAGGGGCGCATGGATTTCACCGTCAGCATGGCGGACGGCCTGTTCAATCGCGTGCTGAGCGAAGAATGCGGCGCGGAGATCACCGGTGACGCTCATCTGCTGCGACTGATGAAGGAGCTGATCCACGCTAAGGCGGGCTATGATACGGTCTCCTCGGCCCTGGAAGCCGTGCAGACAACGGGATACGGCGTTGTACCGCCCGCGATGGATGCGCTGACGCTTGATCCGCCTGAGATCGTCCGCCAGGGTGGACAGTACGGCGTCCGGCTGAAGGCGCATGCACCCTCCATGCATCTCGTCCGCGTGGACATGGAGGCCGAGGTCGCGCCTGTCATCGGTTCGCAGGAGCAGGCGGAGGCGTTCGCGGAAAAGCTGTCCGCCGAATTTGCGGACGATCCGCAGAAGGCGTGGCAGACCAGCTTCTTTGGCCGCACGCTGGACAGCATGGTGCGTGAGGGCCTCAGCGCGAAGCTGATGCGCATGCCTGCCGATGCGCAGCAGAAGGTGCAGGAAACACTGACCCGCATGGTCAACGAAGGCGATGGCGGTATGATCTGCATCCTGCTTTGAGGTGAAGCTGATGTCGATGCTCATCCGCGGAGGAAAGCTGCTGACCATGACGGCGCAGGGCGAAATCACGGCTGACATGCTCATATCCGGCGGGCGCATCCGCCGGATTGCAGCAGACATCACGCCTGACGACGAGACGGAAGTGATCGAGGCAGGCGGCCTGACGCTGCTGCCCGGAATGACGGATCTCTGCATCCGCAGCGGCGGCTATGCAGCTCATTGGCTCCTCGATCTGGCAGCTGACGCAGGCGTCACCTCCGGCATCGTGCTTCCGGAGGAGAGCAACACATGCACACTGCTTGCCGATGGGCAGCTGAGAGCATCACCATTCCGCCTGATCCGCTCTGAAATCGAGCTCATCCATGCGCTGGCGGAGACTCCCGGCATACATGAGCACCTGCTCTTAACCGTCCGCAGCCGCAGCGAGTGCCTCCGCATCCTGTCAGCGCTCCAGGGCACGCATAGGCGCATCATTCTTGCGGGACTTCACGGCTGCGAAGGGTTGACGGAACAGATAGCAGCGTCGGGAGCTGCAGCTGTCATCGGCGTGGACAGAAGGGGAGAAAGCCCCTGGCAATTTGCCGCTGAACTCGCCGAAGCAGGCGTTCCCGTTGCGCTCAGCACCTTCCACCCGTCTGCGAAAATGCGACTCCTTCCGGTCTGTGCAAGCCTGTGCGTGCGGGACGGCATGCCGCGCGAAGGGGCGCTGGCCGCCATCACAAGCACGCCTGCTGACCTCCTTGGCATGGAGAATCGCGGCCGCCTTGCTCCTGGTTGTCAGGCGGATATCGTCCTTTTCGACGGCGATCCGCTGCTGCTGGCAACCGCCAGGGTGGCCACCATCATTGGCGGCAAGCTGTACAGATCAGGCACGCCGGAAGGTTGACATCCGGCCAACATCATGGTACGATGAGAAAAAAGCAGGGGAGTGGTTTCCATGCGCAGGGCAGGCAAGGTTGTCAGGCACGTACTGTTTTTCGTGCTGGCGGCTGCGTCTGCCCTGTTTTTGCTGCTGACGCTCCCAGTCGACCATCACAGCGCCCCGGAGCGCTATGTCAGCTGTGCTCCGGCAGTGCAGATCACGCCATTACCAGGTATGGGCAGCTCCTGGCTGCTGAACGCAGGCGACCAGGCGGCACTGGAGCAGCTGCCCGGCATCGGTGCGGTGTATGCGCAACGCATCATCGAGAACAGGGAGCGCGATGGTGATTTCTACTTCCCGGAGGACGCGATGGAGGTCAAGGGCATCGGCGAAAAGCGCCTGGAGAGCATCCTGCTCTGGCTGCGGGAGAATCCTGACAAAGCCTGGCTGCCAGAGGAATAGCAAGAGAAAATTTCCTGTTCTGGCCTGCGAAATCGTCCGGAATGATTGCATTTTCTCCGGAAAGCGTTTATAATAGTATGGATTGTCAATCACCAATCACGAAGGAGATCTGAACATATGAAGCTTGGCGTTGTGGGTCTGCCGAATGTCGGCAAGAGCACCCTTTTCAATGCGATCACCAAGGCGGGCGCACAGGCCGCCAATTACCCCTTCTGCACCATCGAGCCCAACACCGGCATGGTCATGGTGCCCGACAGCCGTCTGGACGTGCTGGCGGACATGTACCACCCCAAGAAGGTCACCCCCACCACCATCGAGTTCGTGGACATCGCGGGTCTGGTGAAGGGCGCCTCCCACGGTGAAGGCCTGGGCAACAAGTTCCTCAGCCACATCCGCGAAGTGGACGCCATCGTTCACGTCGTGCGCTGCTTTGAGGATGAGAACATCATCCACGTGGACGGCTCCATTGATCCCGCCCGCGACATCGAAACCATCAACCTCGAATTGATCTTCGCGGACATGGAGTCCGTGCAGCGCCGCAAGGATAAGGCCGTCAAGGGCTTCCGCGGCGGCGACAAGAAGATGGGCGCCGAGGTGGAGATGTGCGAGCGCATCTACAACCACCTCGAATCCGGCAAGCCTGCCCGTACCTGCCCCATGAACGATGAAGAGCGCGCCATGGTGGACGGCTGGTTCCTGCTGACCACCAAGCCCGTCATTTACGCCGCCAACATCGCCGAGGACGCGCTGACCGCCGATCCCTCCGAGATTCCCGGTCTGGACAAGGTCAATGCCATCGCCGCCTCCGAGAAGGCCGAGGTGCTGATCATCTCTGCCGCCATCGAGGAAGAAATCGCTCAGATGGACGCGGAGGAGAAGGCTGAGTTCCTGGAGGCCATGGGCATCGGCCAGTCCGGCCTGGATCGTCTGATCACTGCCTGCTACCGTCTGCTGGGCCTCATTTCCTTCCTGACCGCCGGTGAGGACGAGTGCCGCGCCTGGACGATCAAGAACGGTACCAAGGCGCCTCAGGCCGCCGGCAAGATCCACACCGACTTCGAGCGCGGCTTCATCCGTGCCGAGATCGTGCCCTTCGACACCCTGGTGGAGCTGGGCTCCATGAACGCCTGCAAGGAAAAGGGCCTCGTCCGCTCCGAAGGCAAGGAGTACGTCATGAAGGACGGCGACATCACCCTGTTCCGCTTCAACGTGTAACCCCAGGGGCGCTGCCCCTG
>JBGVOA010000200.1:0-6816 GCA_045126095.1 Christensenellales bacterium
GCCGCCGGCCTCCTTGAAGCTCTTGTAGATCATGCGCATGCCGGCGCCTTCAGGCTCGATGACCGCGAAGGCATTCTTGCCGAAGATCATGGGCATGTACAGGGCAGGATCCTCCGTGTTGGGACGGTAAATCGGGCTGAAATTGCTCTCCAGGAAGCGGGTTCCGTGGAGCATACCCACCTCGCCGGTGAAAATCTCCATGGCAGAGGAGTACTTGTGCGCCTCGATCCATTCCGGGCTCTGACGCAGGTCGAAGGTGTTGTCGGGGTTCAGTGTGCAGACGTAGTAGCGGCCATCGTAGGTGGGCGCGTCTGCCTTCTTGAGGATGGTGACGGCGCGGTTGATGGTGCGGGGCGTGAGGCTTGCGTTCTTTCCGGCCTTGAGGGCAGTCATCAGCTCCTCGCGGGTCTGGGGCTTGCTCTCGATGGTGCCGTTATCCGCCACGACCTCCGCATACATCACATTGGTGCAGGTCATCAGCTCGTTGCGGATCAGCTTCTCGTAGGTGTCGCCCGCCGCGTTGGACAGATTCTCGTTGGTCTCATCGAGGATCGGGTCCAGCGCATGCAGGTTCAGCTGATCGGAGAGGGTGTAGTAATCGCCGTAATACGCGATTTCGACTGTCGTGGACGTCATTCCCAGCTTGCGGCCCTTGGGAATGACAGCTTCCTCCAGGCGGCGCACATCCTCCATCTTGCGCAGCTTGCGCCATTCAGAAATCTTGCCGTTTCCCGCGGGCAGCACCTCCACCTTGCCCAGCTGGTGGTAGACGCGGCGGCTCTTGTTGCGCTCCAGCAGCGCCTTGTGGTAGTACTGCTTCATGGTCGGGGAGAGATCATACTCGCCCTCAAAATCCTCGTGCGCGCCGGTGTAGGCGTTGACGTAGCCGCTGGTCGCGTTGACCAGGGTACCGGCGTCATCAAACAGCTGCAGGTCGAGGACAAACACATCCTCGTTGGTATACTTAATCATGGTTTGCTCCTTTCTGAGCGTCGTGCTCTTGCACTCCCGCTTCAGGAGCAGCAGTTATCCGGGGATAACCTGTCGCCCCATCCTTGCCTGACGGGAGTATTCGTTGATCTGCTTCATGGTGAGGTTTGAAAAGTCGGGGGCCATGGTGGCCTGAGGGCCGGAAACCCTGCCCGCGTTCTCGCGGGGGCGAGCCATGTTGGCCTGTACGTTTCCGGCGGCGATGCGCTGGCTCTGCTGGGCAGCCGCCTGCATCGCGTAGGCCTGCATTTCATCGTGGTGCAGGGCCGCCCAGGCCTGCTCCACGGTCAGTCCGCTGCCGGGGGCAGTCAGGCGCACAAATCGCTCATCCTGCATGGCGGCGTCCAGGTTGAAGTTTGGGTTCTTCTGCCGGAAGGCCTCGGCCTGCTGCATCACCTGATCCAGGTGCTGCTGGAACTGCGCCTGCGCGTTCTGCTGGGACTCCCTCTGCTTGTAGGCGTCCAGCTCGCGCTGCATCCTGTGCATCTCCTTGACGGTCTGCACATCGCGGCCCGTTTCGACAGCCTCCTGCTCGTACATGGCGTCGTTGTCCATGTACTTGTCGACCATCGCCTGGTAGTCTCCCGCCTTCACGCCCATCTGCGTGGCCATCGCATCGAGCATCGGCTGCAGGGTCGCCAGCGTCTGCTGGTGGGTGCCCGCTTCCTTCAGGCGGCCGCGGATGATCTGCTGAACGTCCGCGTCGTACTGGGCCTTGTACTTGGTCTTGGCCTCCTGCCACTGTGCAGCCGCGTCCTGCTGGGCAGGCTGCTGGTTCTCCTGATGCCCGGCGGCAGCACCGTTTACGCCCGTGTTCGCAGCGGCGGCCTGCGAGTTTACGCCCGAAGAACCCGCGCCCTGGCCCGCGCCGCCGTCACCGGCGCCGCCCTCGGCAAAGAGCTGCAGGTCGATAGGATAGATCATCGTCTATCTCCTTTCCGACGCATAACCCTGCGTCATAGGCACAATACCATTTAATCTGCTGGTCGAATAGTCCACCACAGCACGGTCAGACGACGCTGATTTTAAGGCTTTCCGGGTAGTTTTCCGCCACCATCTGCAGGCCCAGTACATACCCCTCGAAGATGTACCGCATACCCTGGCTTGCGGTGGTATCCGGGTCGATCCTGGCGACCATGTGCCCCTTGTCCATGTCCACCTCCATGATGTGCCCGGATCGCGTGCCGGCGTAGGCAAAGCCCTGCATCAGGGTCGATACGGCTGCGCACACCAGGTCGTGTCCATGCTCGTTGCGCTTCGCCCGGGCGTGCCCTGTTGCGCTGATGGAGAGTGCGGCCCGGTCTACAGTCACGTTAATCACAGATGCCACCTCCTTACGGTCTCACCGCGTCGTTGATCCTCTGCGACATACGATCCGTTGCGGGTGTGTGGCCCTGGGCATTGCGGCCCTTTCCCGCCTCGGTCGCGTCCTCCTCGGTGGGTGTGGTCGCTCCCTCCTCCACCGGGCCTGACGGCTGCTGCGGCTGCATCGTGCCTGTCGCGCTGCCTCCCATCATCATCATGGTCTGAACGAAGTTCTGCTGGATCAGGCTCACCAGCTTCTCCTTGCCCGTGAACTCCATCATCTGCAGCATGGCCAGCGCCTGCGGGGCCTGCATGGGGTTGAACAGGCCCATCTGGTAGAACTGGGTCGCCAGGTCATTCAGCGCCATGCGGGTGTAGGCATTCTCGCGCTGCACATGCACGTCCACATCAAACAGCGGCATGCGGTAGCTCATTCCGTAGGGGGTCATCTGGGTGCGCAGCTGCAGCCCCTGGTTCTGATAATGCAGGTAGCTTACCATTCCGTCCTCGCCCACGATGCGGAACTGCCTGTCCATGGTGTAGAACTGCCTCATCAGCTCCACCACCATCAGGTAGAGCTTCTTCATCGCGCGGTAGCTGGACCGGTTGGAGTCCTTGCTTTGCCTGCCGCTGTCCTCCTTCATCGCAGCGTACATGACGCCGGAGGTCACGGAGGAAGGCACCTCGCCGTTGACCACGTCCGTGTTGCCCGTGATGGTCTTGAGCTCCTCAATCTTCCCGGTGTAAAAGCTGATGGAGTTTCCGTCCAGCTGGTGGGTGTCGATCTGGCGGATCGTGTCGTCACCCAGGCTGGCGTTGGTGTCCACAATGGGCTGTGACCAGTCCAGGAACTGCGCCGGGTTCACGCCGCCGTCCTGACGCATGAAGAAACGCGGCGTTGCGTTGGCCTTGACGTTCGTCACCATCGCCTGGGACATCTCGTCCACGTCCATCTGGGTGTCCTTCGCCTCGTCCACCAGCCCCTGTCCGTACATGCATTCCGCATCCGGCAGCAGCACATCCGGGATAAACGGGTACAGGCCGTGGTCATAATGACCGCGGTCAGGCCTCTCGTTCTCGCTGGCATACAGCACCACATCGTTGACGTACTGGCAGTAGTGCAGCACATTGCGGCCGTTGACAAACTTTTTGTAGTACCAGTCCACCACCAGCGTCTTGTTGCTCCTGTCCTTGTGCTCGATGTCCTCGTACTCGGTGGGGTTTACCGTGCTGTGCCCCAGTTTCCCCTCCAGCTGCGGGTACATGGCGATCAGACGCGCATTGTCCTCCAGCCGGGTGCAGAACACGTTCGCGGAGTCCTGGATGTCCTCCACCCCGGGCTCTGCGAAAATGTTCAGTGCGTTGATGCGCTTGATGGAGATCTCGCCCATCCCGTTGTCCGCCTGGCCGTCCCACGTCACGCCGTAGATGCCCGTGCCTTCGATGTTCTTCTGCCAGCCTACCTTCGAGTAGGTTTCTTCAAAGTCGATCTTGCGCAGGATCACCGGCACGATCTCGGACAGGTGCTTTGCCTCGGCCTCGTCCTCCTGGTTGCGCGCCAGGAAGAGCGGCTCCGGGTACGCCTCCATGTAGTCCGCATGCTTGCCCACTATGGAGGTCTTCAGCCAGGCCGTTGCACTCTTCCGGGGCTGCGTGCCCACCGTGCCTCGCTCCCGTGCAATCTCCTTCCAGTTGCGCTGCCTCCACCACTCCTGGGCGTGCTTCACGCGCTCGTCGATGGGCGACTTGGCGCTGATGTAGTCCTTAAGGGTCTGTGTGGCCTCCCGCAGGCGTTCTGCATTCACCGGGGCCATCGGCTGACCCCAGTGCACCGGGTCAAACCTTGCCATGCCGATGCCGTTGTAGGGCCCCGTCTCGTGCATCTGCTGCGCCGGCATCATACCGGCGCCCATCCCACCGCGCTGCATCGCCATCTGACGCAGCCGTCCATGCGGGTCTGCCATGCTCATCTGCACCGGCCTCGCTGCTGTCATCATCGCCGGAGCCGCCGCGCCCATCATCGGCATTCCCTGCATGGGCGGCGTCACCCCCTGCTGCATCATGGGCCGCTGCATCCCCATGCCTCCACCGACAGGCGCCGCGCCCATCATGGGCATGGTCTGTGCAGGAGCCGCCGCCTGCTGCGGAATCCGGGGCTGACCCTGCATCCTGCCCTGGCCGCTCCTGCGTTTGAGTCTGTTCGCCATGTGTATCCCTCGCTCTCTGTTATGTGTTTATCGCCGGAATGTCTGATCCAGCGGGTTACTGCCGTACGCTGGCCGGAAGGGCTCGTCATCAATAATCGGTTTGCAGGGCCTGGACATGAGGAAGTACCGCCATGCGTCCGCCGCATGATCCTCTCCTTTGCTGTCCAGATCCTCAGGGTTGTGCTCGTCGTATACCAGTGTCTGTATCGTTCGGATGAAGTCTCTGCAAGAGTCCAGCACATAGAATCGCGGGTACCCCTCCGCCGAGAACTGTAAGCGATGGTGACACTGGAGCCACCCTGGCACTCTCGCATGATCTCCCTTGATGTAGTGCACGCCGTACTTGCTCGCCACCTCAGCCGTCGACTCGCCGTACTGCGCATCCCAGATCGCAGGGTCTGCCACGCGGTATGTGATCTTCCTCCCATGCAGCAGCGGGTGCTCGCGCTCAAATCGCTGCAGCTCGCTGAAGACCTTTTCCCGCGTCCACCTCACGCCCTCGTCCGGCTGCACCATGCCCTGCACGCGCTTCACGCCGTAGTACTCCGCAATCAGGTACACCACATCATCCGGGCTGACCGCGAAATACAGCGCCGCAAATGGCTTGTTGTAGCCCCAGTCGAATGCCCCGTAGAACTTCCAGCTGCCGGGTACACGGAATCCCTCTGCCGGGATAACATGCGTCCACCGCTGCTCCCTGTACATCTCCGGCCTGTCCACGAAGTCCTCGAAGTACATGCCCTCCATGACGCTCCAGTCGCCGTACAGCCACGCCCTTCGCAGCTTGTAGGGGAGGGCCAAAAGGGTTTTGTAGTAATTCGGATAAGCTCGCAGCAGCGCTCTGTTATCCGTAACCAGCGCTTGGATGAAGGCGTAGTCCTCCGGGTCTTCCGTTGGCTCGTAGACCCGGTCGACAAAAAGCCTCTTTACGAATTGGTGGCTCGGCCCGCCTGGGTTGGTCGTCCAGCATACCTGTTTCGGATAGTTGTTTGTACCGCGCACCGTGGCCGTCAGCACCTGGATCCACTCCGGCTTCAGCAGCGTGGCTTCCTCGATGTAGATCACGTCGTTTTCCAGTCCTCTGTACCGTCCCTCGTCCGCGTCTGAGTCGAAGTATCCCAGCAGGATCTTGCTGCCGTTGGGGAAATAGATCGTCTTTTCGCTCTTGACGTACTTCACGGCGCTGCCCAGCATCGCCATCAGCGGGATGATGTGGTTGTTGCGCAGCTCGTCCAGCGTCCGGCGGACGATCAGCTGCGTGATGCCCGGGTACTTGTACGCCAGGATGATGGCCTTCACTCGCACCACGAAGGACTTCCCGCCGCCTCGCGCTCCTCCGTAGCAAAGGTTGCGTGTGGTCTCATCCTCCACAAACCGCAGCTGCTTCTCACTCAGCGTCCACTCAAGCTTCATCTTCGGGGTCTGTGCAGATGCGCTTGATGCGCTCGATCTGCTCATCCTCCTCCTCGACCTCCCTCCGGATCACCAGCTCGACCTGCTGTTTTCCGCCGGCGCTGTCCTCGGCCATCTCCTCGCGTCTGGCCTTGCGTTCCTCCAGCTTGAGTCGGGCCCTGGCGATCCTCTGCGCCTCCACCTGGGCGGGCGTCTGGATGCCATGAAGGAGCATGAGGGCGTCGGTGTTGCTCTTGTTGGCCTTGGCCAGGTCACTGATCCCCCGCAGGTCCATGATCACCTCTGCCGGCGTCATCTCCTCCATGGCCGCGATGGTCTTGTTGAGCAGCCTCGCCAGCCCCGCCGCCGCCGAGCACATCTCCTCGATCTCCTTCGCTCGCGCGCGCGCGTGACGCGTGATGACAATCTCGTCCGCTTTTTGCCGGATCTTGGACTGCTTCTTTTTCCAGCCGTCTTTTGTAGCTTTTTTGTAGATCCTGGAGGCGCTCACATCGTGATTCCTGGCAATCTCCTGCACAGAGTATCTTCCGCTCAGATAGTCCGCCTCAATCGCTGCCCAAAGCTCCCTCTCCTTGTCCTCTACCACGCCCGCGCCTCCTTTCTTGGCCTTCACGATCATCGTAGAGCAAAAAAAGGTGGTGGAATAGTCCACCACGCCCGCGCGACCCTCCACCCCGAGAGCCGCGCTATTTTTGCACAACAAAAGCCCGGGATCTCTCCCGGGCCCGTATCACTCATCGTATTTGCTTGCCATCAGCATCCTGTAGTGCTCGCAGCACTCGTACCGCCTCTCGCAATAAGTTTTCTGGTAGAACGCCTTGTCCTTTACCCGCTCAAAGAGCAGTGCATTGCTCGTTCTTTCCATGACGCCCTCGCATCGGATCTCGCGAGTCGAATGACG
>JBGVOA010000201.1:0-1664 GCA_045126095.1 Christensenellales bacterium
GCTGATCTGCGGGTGATCCTCTGCGTCCCAGATGACGTGGTAATCGCTGTCCTCGGAGGCCTTCAGGGTCACATCCTCGTTGACGAGCTTCACGTCAATCTGATGGATCTCCCCTGATGCGTAGACGAGATGCTGCTCACCCTCAGGAGCATCCTCCGCATTGGGCTCGGTGTACTCCGCAGCCGGACGCGCCTGGGCCGCGCGGCGGCTCTTGCGCTGGTACTGGTTCACCACATCCTCCATGCCCTTGAGGCTCTCCACCACAGCGGAAATCGCGTCGTCCTCCGACACACCGGATTCCACCAGGTCGAAGAAGCGCTCCTGGCAGTTGTTCATCACCTCGTCGCGCAGGGCTGCAACCTCTTCGGTCATCTCCGTGTTCTCAAACATCAGGTCTACGATGCGGGCAACGGTATCGTTCATCTTCATATCATTCTACCTCCAGCAGAAGATCGATCTGTGCTTTCGTTTCCTTCCAGGTGGACAGGTCGGCCTGCAGCCTCTCCAGACCGTCGGGCGTAATCGCGTAGTAGCGGCGGCGCGCGCCGGAATTTTCGTCGCCCCAGTAGGAGCGGATCAGCCCCGCCGTCTCCAGGCGGCGGAAGGCCGTGTACAGCGTGGCTTCCTTCAACTCCACCCGTCCGCCGGACAATGTGCCGACGTTCTTGTTGATCTGGTAGCCGTAGCTGTCTCCCCGCGCCAGCTGGCGCAGGATGATGGTATCGGTATAGCCTCGTAAAATATCAGCGGACAGGGCCATGGGGTCACCTCCAGGATTCGTTCATATTACTTCGCGTGCTGAGGTATCTTACGCGTACATAATACACCATGTTACCTCGCCTGTCAAGGTATCTCATCAAATTTTCATCAAACTTTTTCGCCTCTGTTCTTTCGTTGTTCAACCCTTGCGGAAACGCCGGGCATCCATTACAATAGGATGTGCTGAACAGAAATACACGCGCAAAAGCGTAAGCAAGGAGCGATATGTGATGGAAAAGATCAGGATGACAACGCCGCTGGTCGAGATGGACGGCGACGAGATGACCCGCATCCTCTGGAAAGACATCAAGGACCTGCTGATCCTTCCCTTCGTTGACCTGAAGAGCGAATACTACGACCTGGGCCTGCCCCATCGCGACGAGACGAATGACCAGGTGACCGTGGACAGCGCCAACGCCACAAAGAAGTACGGCGTGGCGGTCAAGTGCGCGACAATCACCCCCAACGCCCAGCGCATGACCGAATACAACCTGCACGAGATGTGGAAGAGCCCCAACGGCACCATCCGCGCGATGCTGGACGGCACCGTGTTCCGCGCGCCCATCCTGGTGTCCGGCGTGAAGCCCACCGTGCGCACCTGGCAGGCCCCCATCACCATCGCCCGCCACGCTTACGGCGATGTATACCGCAATGTGGAGATCGACGTGCCCGGCGCCGGCAAGGCGGAGCTGGTGTTCACGGGCGAGGATGGCCAGGAGATCCGCCAGACCATCTTCAACTTCAAGGGCCCCGGCATTCTGCAGGGCGTGCACAACCTGGATGCGTCCATCGCCTCCTTCGCCCATGCCTGCTTCCAGTACGCGCTGAGCGTCAAGCAGGATCTGTGGTTCTCCACCAAGGACACCATCAGCAAGACCTACGACCACACCTTCAAGGACATCTTC
>JBGVOA010000202.1:0-3472 GCA_045126095.1 Christensenellales bacterium
GGTCCGGGCGCACGGCCTGCCCTATTTTGCCGTCGGATACCCGCCGGAGCTGTTCGACGCCCCCTGCCGGAATCTGCGGGACAGCGAAAAGCTCGTCTGGCGGGCACACACCTTCCTGGTGGACGTCCCGTCGAGGATCAACGGCCGCTGCCTGGGCTTCCTGGCGGGCTTCTCCTGGGGGTATACGGAAAACGCCCGGGGCGAGGTATCCCTGCTGGACTTCCGGCAGCTGGCCGAAACGGACTGGTACGAGCTGAAAGAAAAGATCGGACTTCACCACTGAACACTGCGGCGGCTTGACCGCACAACGAGGATTGCCTATGTTTCATCCGGACGAGTATATTTCTTCCCTGACCTGTCTGCTCCGCACCGCCTTCGGGGAGCGGCTGATCTACGTGGGCCTGCAGGGCAGCTACCTGCGTGGCGAGGCCACCGAAAGCAGCGACATTGACGTCATGGTCGTCATCGACAGCATGAGCGTCGCCGATCTCGCGGCATACCGGCAGGCGATCGCGTCACTGCCCGACGCGGACAAATCCTGCGGCTTCATCTGCGGCAGGGATGAGCTGCTGCACTGGAATCCGCTGGAGATCTGTCATCTGCTGCACACCACGCAGGACTGCTTCGGTACGCTGAAAAAGCTTGTACCGGCGTACACGCAGCGGGACGTCCGCACTTATGTGCAGCTGAGTGTGGGCAACCTGTACCACGAGGTCTGCCATCGGCGCATCCACGCCTCCCGGGAGGATGACGAGACAGCGCTCCCGATGACGTACAAGGCGGTCTTTTATATCCTGCAGAATCTGCATTACCTGGACGCCGGAGAGTTCCTGCCCACGAAGGAGCGGCTGCTGGCAGCGCTGTCAGGCCTGGACCGGCAGGTGCTGGAAACGGCTGTAGCCATCCGCAATGGAGGCGTCGACCACGAGGCCGCCTTTGCGCTGCTCTTCGCCTGGTGCGGGGAAACCCTGGCCAGAATATCGTACCATGCAGGGGATGCCCTGTGAGAATACATCAGGAGGTCTATACACATGAAAGCAGACGCCTATCTTTTCGGCCAGGTGCTGGGCACCCACTCCTTCCTGCTGCGGGGCGGCTTTTTGCAGCCTGACGAGTACGCCGAGATCGACGCGCAGTACTTCCTGCCCGGCGGCGAGACCGGCACGGCCTGCACGGTGCTGGCCTCCTTGGGCGTGAGCGTCCGCATGGACGGCACCCACATCGGCACGAAGGTCGCGCCGATGCTGAAGGCATTCTACAGGGACAAGACGGTCGACCTGTCCCCGCTGCATTTCACGGAGGAAGACGGCGTGATGGACTATGTGGTCATCGCCGGGCTGGTGCGCTCGCCCATGGGCCGCTTCCAGACCCTGTTCAGCGACAGCCGCCGCTGGTGGAGCATCCCGCGCGAAGAGGACGTCGTCGGCTGCCGCGCCGTGGCCATCGACCCCTTCTTCCGCGAGGAATCCGACAAGGTGGCCGAAATCTGCATCCGCCACGGCATCCCCTACGTCACCATCGACAGCCCCCACGATTCCTTCCTGCACCGGCATGCTGCGGTGAACGTGGTCTCCGGCGAATGCCTGCACCAGCATTACCAGGGCATGGACAAGGAGGCTGTGATGCAGCGCCTGCAGACCACGGCGGAGGGCCTGGTCATCATCACCTCCGGCGGCGGGGAGATGCTCTATGGACGCAAGGGAGAACCCATCCGCCGCATGAAGCCCTTCCAGGTCGAGGTACGCAGCACCCTGGGCGCGGGCGATACATTCAAGGCCGGATGCGTATACGCGCTGCTGCACGGCATGGCGGACGATGAGCTGGTGCGCTTTGCCAGCGCCTGCTCGGGCATCGCCATCTCCCGCTTCCCGCTGCCGCTCAATCCGCCCACGCTGGCGGAGGTCAACGCGCTCATTGCCCGGGGCAGCTGATTTGCTCTTGACAGATTCGCCCTCTGTATGATATTCTATATATGCTCCAAATGGAGCATAAAAGGAGGGCGTGTCATGCCGCAGGAGAATTACACCGAAAAGGTGTCCGTCAATATCAACACCTCCACCCTGTCGGAGATCGACTTGCTGGTGGACAACGGCTACTACTCCAACCGCAGCGACTTCATCAACCAGGCTGTCCGCGAGGCGCTGGGGCGGCAGCGCGGCACGATCGACGGCATCGTCCGCCGCCAGGAGGAGCGCGTGCAGCGCGGCAGCTGGTTCATCGGCGTGTCCGGCTTCACGGCAAAGGAGATCGCCCGGATGCATGCCGAGGGCGAAACGGTCAGCATGACCGGCTACGGCGTGCTGCACATAGATCCGGCCTGCGACCGGGAGCAGCTCTACCAGGTGGTGGAGAGCATCCGTGTGCGGGGGAAGGTCATCGCCCCGGCGGACGTGAAGGCCCACTACGGCCTGAAATGAATCATGCGGCAGGCAGCCCCGCGACGGGCCGTCTGCCGCATTTGTTGTATGAGACCTTATTCGGCGGGCTGCAAAAAGGACGCTCCACGCCCCAAAAAGGCATTTCCCGATTGCAACCACGACCATTCTGTGGTATCATATATCCGTATACCCTTAAACAGAGAATGTCGGGCAGGGCCCGACTGACGCATGGCATTGCTGAAAAAGGAGCAGATTTACATGGATATGATGACCCGCATCGCGACGCTGACCGCCGATTGCCTGGCCTCTACCTGGCCTGAGGTGCAGGGCCTGCCCACCGCCGATGAGATCCGCGGCCTGCTGGCCGTTCCCCCGAACCGTGAAATGGGCGATTACGCCTTCCCCGTCTTCCGCCTGGCCAAGGCGCTGCGCATGGGCCCGCCCGTGATCGCCAAGACCCTGTGCGAGAAGTGGGGCAGCCCTGAGGTCGCCCGCGTGGAGCCCGTCAACGGCTATGTGAACTTCTTCCTCAACCGCGTCAACTTTGCCAAGGAGACCCTCGACGCTGTGCTGGCGCAGGGCGAGCGCTTTGGCTCCTCCGATATGGGCAACGGCAAGACCGTCTGCCTGGACTACTCCTCCATCAACATCGCCAAGCGCTTCGGCGTGGGCCATCTGTCCACCACGATGATCGGCCACTCCCTCAAGCGCATCCACGATTTCCTGGGCTACAAGACCGTGGGCATCAATCACCTGGGCGACTGGGGCACTCAGTTCGGCAAGATGATCTACGCCTACAAGACCTGGGGCAACAAGGCGGACGTGGACGAGAAGGGCGTGTCCGAGCTGCTGCGCCTGTACGTCAAGTTCCATGAGGAAGCCGAGAAGGACCCCACCCTCGACGATAAGGGCCGCGCCTGGTTCAAGAAGATCGAGGAGAAGGACGAGGAAGCCATCGCCATCTGGGAGTGGTTCAAGGACATCACCCTGAAGGACACCGCGCGTGTGTACGAGCTGCTGGGCGTGGAGTTCGACTCCTACGCCGGCGAGGCGTTCTATAACGACAAGATGGACGTGGTCATCGACGAGCTTCG
>JBGVOA010000203.1:0-2223 GCA_045126095.1 Christensenellales bacterium
CGATCCCCGGCCGCATCATTTCCGGACTCAAGCAGGCGGGCAGCATGAACCCTGTCTTCCTCTTTGACGAGATCGACAAGATGAGCCACGATTACCGCGGCGATCCGGCCTCGTGCCTTCTGGAGGTGCTGGACGCGGAGCAGAACAACGCCTTCCGCGACCACTACCTGGAGCTGCCCTTCGATCTCAGCCGCGTGATGTTCATCACCACCGCCAACAGCGTCGAGACCATCCCCGGCCCGCTGCTGGACCGCATGGAGATCATCGAGGTGCCCTCCTACACCGAGGAGGAGAAGCTGCAAATCACCAAGCGCCATCTGCTGCCCAAGCAGATCACGGCCCATGGCCTGGCGGCGAAGTCCGTGAAGATGTCGGACAAGGTGCTGCGCCAGCTGATCGAGGGATATACCCGCGAGGCCGGCGTTCGCACGCTGGAGCGCACTGTCGCGAAGGTCGTGCGCAAGGCGGCGGTCACCATGCTGGATGAGGGTGTGGAGACGGTTACCGTCACCGGCGAGGTGCTGGGCAAGTACCTGGGCGCGGCACGCTACACCCGCGAGCTGCCGGAAAAGGAGCCGCGCATCGGCGTGGTCAACGGCCTGGCGTATACCTCCGTCGGCGGCGAAATGCTGGAGGTGGAGTGCCTCGCCATGCCGGGCAAGGGCAACCTCCGCCTGACGGGCAAGCTGGGCGACGTGATGAAGGAGTCCGCCGAGGCGGCCTTCACCTGGGTGCGCGCCCATTCCGCCGAGCTGGGTCTGGCGGACGACTTCTACCGCGACCGCGATGTGCACATCCACGTCCCCGAGGGCGCGGTGCCCAAGGACGGCCCCTCCGCCGGCGTGACGATGACCACCGCGCTGGTGAGCGTCTTCACGGGCGTGCCTGTCCGCCAGGATGTGGCGATGACGGGCGAGATCACCCTGCGGGGGCGCGTGCTGCCCATCGGCGGCCTGAAGGAAAAGACCCTGGCGGCCTACCGCGCAGGAGTCACGACCCTCCTGATCCCCAGGGAGAACCGCAAGGATCTGGAGGAGGTTCCGGACTATGTGCTCAGCCAGTTCCGTATCGTGACGGCGGAGAGCATCGAGACCGTGCTGGAAACGGCCCTCGTCAGGAGCCCTTTCATTAAGTAAGGAGTACAAACGTGGAAATCAAGCAAGCTGAATTCGTTACCTCCATGGCCAGCTACGGCAATTTTGCGGGCAAGGGCCTGCCGCAGATTGCTGTGGCGGGCAAGTCCAACGTGGGCAAAAGCAGCCTGATCAACAAGCTGTGCAACCGCAACAAGCTGGCCAAGACCTCCGCCACCCCCGGCAAGACCAAGCTCATCAACGTCTTCCTGCTCAACCGCTCCTTCCACCTGATCGACCTGCCCGGCTACGGCTTCGCCAAGGTTGACAAGGCCGAGAAGGCCCGCTGGGGCAAAATGATGCAGGACTATTTCGAGCAGGCGGACGAGCTGCGCCATGTCTTCTGCCTGGTGGACATCCGCCACGATCCCACCCAGGACGACATCAACATGAACAGCTTCCTGCGCCAGATGGGCATTCCCTTCACGGTGATTGCCACCAAGGCGGACAAGATCAGCCGCGCCGCCCGCTCCAAGCAGCTGGCGCCCATCTGCCGCGCACTGATGGTGCAGCCCTGGGAGGTCATTTGCTGGTCCTCGGAGGACGGCACGGGCCGCGACAAGGTGCAGGAGCTGCTTGACAAGCTCCTGGCCGAGCCTGAGGAGGAGCTTGACGCCCCCTCCATGGAGGAGCTGGAGGAAGGCGCGCCCGTCCGCTACGAGGAATAAGCCGCACTCTTTGGCGCGCGCAGCATATCCTTCTACCGGGAGGGATGAAGATGCTTACACGCACCATGGCGCTGCACACGCCCGCGTTGTCCCTGCAGGAGGCGGCGATGCAGCCGGCGCTCATGCCGGAAACGCCGCAAAACCTGCTGATCCCCTTTGGGCCGCTGGACTACCGCGCCGTCCCTGTGGACGGCGGTGCACAGCCTGTGGATAACGTCCGCCGGGGCACGATGGCAGGCCGGGCGCTGCTGACATACATAAAGAGCGCCCCCGCCCGGAGGCAGAGGCGCTGAGTGCGTCAGCGGACAAAAAGCTGCGTGGCATAGATGAAGCCGTTCCTGTCGTAGCATACGCCCACGCCGACCTTCTGCCAGCTGGCGGAAAGGATGTTGCGGCGATGCCCCTGTGAGGTCATGAAGGCC
>JBGVOA010000204.1:0-3426 GCA_045126095.1 Christensenellales bacterium
ACCCTGGCGCAGCTGGAGGACGTGTACCGTCCGTACCGCCCCAAGCGCCGTACCCGCGCCAGCATCGCCAAAGAGCGCGGCCTGGAGCCCCTGGCAGCGGCGATTCTCTTGCAGGATGCGAAGCTTGATCCGCTGGCGGAAGCGTCCGCCTATGTGGACGAGGAAAAGGGCGTTCCCACCGCCGAGGATGCGTTGCAGGGCGCGATGGACGTGATCGCCGAGATGGTCTCGGACGATGCTGCCCTTCGCGGCCGCCTGAAGGACTACTATCACCGCGATGCGCTGGTGGAGACCCGTCTTGCCAAGGAGGACATCGAGGACACCGTCTATACCATGTACCATGAGCATCAGGAGCCTCTGCGCACAATGCCCGGTCACCGCGTGCTGGCGATGGATCGCGGCGAGAAGGAGGGCGTGCTGAAGGTTTCCATCGTGGTCAATGTGGAGCTGGCGCAGCGCATGTGCCGCTTCGGGCGGGCACCGAAGATCCCTGTGCCCGCAACGGAGTATGTCGCCCGTGCCTGCGATGACGCGTATGTCCGCCTGATCGCCCCCTCTCTGGATACGGAGCTGCGCAACGAGCTGACGGACAAGGCGCAGGCTGCGGCCATCCGTGTCTTTGCCCTGAACCTGAAGCCGCTGCTGATGGCTCCGCCCATCAAGGGCCGCGTCACCATGGCTCTTGATCCGGGCTATGCGCACGGCTGCAAGGTGGCCGTGGTGGACGAAACGGGCCGCGTGCTGGACACGACGGTCATATATCCCGTGCAGCGCGGCCAGAAGGCGCTGGATGCGGCGAAAGTCACCGTGAGCCAGCTGATCCGCCGCCACAAGGTGACGCTGGTCGCCATCGGCAACGGTACGGCGGGCCGCGAGACGGAGCAGTTCTTCGCCGACCTCATGCACGAGGCGAACTTTGGCGGCGATCTGGGCTACATGGTCGTCAGCGAGGCGGGCGCGTCGGTGTATTCGGCGTCGAAGCTGGCGGCGGACGAGTTCCCGCAGTTCGATGTGAACATCCGCTCTGCCATCTCCATTGCCCGCCGCCTGCAGGATCCGCTGGCGGAGCTGGTCAAGATCGACCCGAAGGCCATTGGCGTGGGCCAGTATCAGCACGATCTGAAGGCTGCCGAGCTGGATGCGGCGCTGGACGGCGTGGTGGAGGACTGCGTCAACGCGGTCGGCGTGGACGTGAACACCGCCTCTCAGGCGCTGCTCTCCCATGTGGCGGGCGTGAACAAGACCATTGCGGCCAACATCGTCAGCTACCGTGAGGAAAACGGTCCCTTCACCAGCCGTGCACAGTTGAAAAAGGTGCCGCGCCTGGGCCCGAAGGCCTTTGAGCAGTGCGCGGGCTTCCTGCGCGTTCCCGGCGCGAAGGATCTGATCGAAAACACCGGCGTTCACCCGGAGAGCTACGCGGCAGCCAAGGCGCTGCTCAAACGCTTCTCCCTGACGCCTGCGCAGGCAGCGGGGCAGATCCTGACCCTTTCGGAGAATGCGGGCTTTGCCGCCCTTGCCGCAGAGCTTGGCGTGGGCGAACCCACCCTGCGCGACATTGCTGCCGAGCTGAACAAGCCCGGCCGCGACCCCCGCGATGAGCTGCCCCAGCCCACCCTCCGCTCGGATGTGATGCACATGGAGGACCTGAAGCCCGGCATGGAGCTTCGCGGAACCGTCCGCAATGTGACGGACTTCGGCGCCTTCGTGGATATTGGCGTGCATCAGGATGGCCTGGTGCACATCAGCCAGCTGCGCAGCGGCCGTCGGGTGAATCACCCCAGTGAGGTCGTCCGCGTGGGAGACGTGGTGACCGTTTGGGTCAATGAAGTGGATCTGAAGCGCAAGCGCATCAGCCTGACGATGCGCAAGCCTGGCAAGTAAAGGAGGAACAACGCAATGAAGAGGATCATCTGCATGCTGTTGACGTTCTGCTCCCTGGCGGGCCTTGTGGCCTTTGCCGAAGAGGCTGCCCCTCTGACCGGCCAGACGGCCCAGCAGATCGTGGACAGCATCGGCATCGGCTGGAACATCGGCAATACCTTTGACGCGACGGGCTTCAATGCGCCGGACATCTCCAGCCATGAGACCTCCTGGGGCAACCCGGTGGTGGATCAGGCCCTTCTGCAGCGCGTGAAGGACGCAGGCTTCAATGCCGTCCGCATCCCGATCAGCTGGTATCGCCATGTTGCTGATGACGGTGCGTACACCATTGATCCGGCCTTCATGGCCCGCATCCGCGAGGTGATCGATTACGCCTACGCTTGCGACCTGTACGTCATCATCAACATGCACCACGAGGCTTGGCTCAACGTGCCGGAGCTGAGCACGGATTACGAGCAGATCGGCGTGCAGCTGTCGGCCATGTGGCGGCAGATCGCCGAGGCCTTTGCGGACTACGATCAGCACCTGATCTTCGAATCCATGAACGAGCCGCGCATGGCGGGCACCGGCCTTGAATGGAACGGCAACAAGGCGGGCTTCGAGGCAGTCAACTACCTCAATCAGGTTTTTGTGGACGCTGTGCGTACCGACGCGCAGGGCCATAACGGCGAGCGTGCACTGATGATCCCTGGATACGCGGCTTCCAGCAACTATCAGGCCATGGCGGCAATCACCATCCCGACGGTGAACGGCGCCCCTGCGCAGAATGTCATCATTTCCGTCCACTGCTATTCGCCCTATGATTTCTGCCTGAGCGATAAGCAGACCACGTTCAACCCTGCCAACAGGTCCCATACCGGCTCGATTGATTCCGTCTTCTCCAACATCGAGAAGCTGTTCCTGGAGAAGGGCGTCCCGGTCATCATGGGTGAAACCGGCGCGACCAACACCAACAATAACACCGCCGAGCGCGAGAAGTGGGCTTTCTACATGGGCGCGAAGTCCACCGCCTACGGTGTGCCGATCTTCATCTGGGATAACGGCAACAACCAGACCTCCGGCGGCGAGTGCCATGTGTGGGTGCGCCGTGCCATCAACGAGAAGCTGCGCAGCCAGCGCACGCCCCTGCCGTATCCCACGGTGGTGGAGCAGCTCTTTGCCGGTGCGGCCTCCTGCGAGTGGGGTTCCGGTCGTCGCGTGAAGGAGCCGATGAAATCCATGCTCAACGGCACGCTCCTCTGGGGCAACGAGGCGGGTCTGACCTCCGCCAGGGAATGGGATAACACCTATATCCAGATCCCCAGCGACGCCTCCTGGTACGCGCCGGGCCGCATGTTTGCGGTGGTGTTCACAGGCAACGGCGCGCCCAAGCTGGTGATGGACAGCGCCGAAAAGCAGCAGTGGTGGATTCCTGTTGATCCTGACCGCATCGACAACATGGGCGCGAAGAAGGTTGCCTGGTTCTCGGTGGACAGGGTGCTGGCGGCCTGCGCAGCGGCCGGCGTGGATGAGCCGGCGCATCTGCGCAACCTGACGGTCATC
>JBGVOA010000205.1:0-2242 GCA_045126095.1 Christensenellales bacterium
ACTTTCATGGTGTACCTCCTGAATTCGTTGTCGCCGTTTAGCGTGACGACATTAACGCTCTGAATGCAACGAAAGTCAAGCGGATGGCGGGGCGATTACCGATCTTTTTTTCAAAATGTGTGCCAGCCCGCGAAGTGCGCCGTCTACGTCCCCGGAAAGCGCCTGCCCGCGCAGCGTCAGCAGCGTTTGCCGGGGCAGCACGCGCCGGTACGCTTTCAAATGCCGAAGGAATTCGGTCTGTGTCATATGCGGCCTCCATGTAAAAAGCCCTCACGGATTTGCTCCGCGAGGGCTTGGTTCGTCTATTTCGACTATCTTACCTTACCACATTATTTTTCCTGCATCAAGGGGAATTCAGCGGAACTCAGAGGAACTATGCGGTCTTGTTGATGATTTTCCGAATCGAAGCAGCCGTTTTGCACTCCTTGCAGGTGTACTTGTTTGTTCTGATGTAGTTGCGGGAAAAGGTTGGCTTCCCACAGAGGTGGCACAGCGGGTAATACACTGTGCTGCCGTTTCCCAATCGGCGAGTAGTGACGCCATCCTCCTGTGCTTCACGGTAGCTCATACGTTGGCGCTCCTTTCCGTCAGAATCCGGTCGACCACATCCAGCGCACGCTCGTGCATTTTCCGCAGCCAGCGGTTGGTGTAATTCATGTCCAACGAAATCTGCTCCCATGTCATGAAGCACAGATAGCGTTTTTCCAGAATCAGGCGGTAGTTTTCGTTGCGTACCATGGCGATGGTCTTTGAAATGTCCATCTTGATATCCACAAACCGGTCGATCTCCCGGTTGATTTCCTCCTCGGCTTCCATCAGACGGATAACCGAATCCTCCAACGCATGCACATTGCGCGTGCGGGAGACAACCTCTCTGTCATAGGCGGTCGTGATACGCTGTGTCAGAGAGCGAAGCTGGCTGAGCTGCATCAGCCGATCATTGATGTGCTGATCAAGCCGATACGCCTGACCGAGATAGTCTTTTGCCGTCATACTGTTCACACCTCCAACTGTGCTTTCACGGCGTTCATCAGCGCCGTTTGGGTCGTGTCCTTCCGCTCAAGGGCGGCGAGAATCTGTTCGTCAATGGTGTTCGTGGTCACGATGTGGTGAACGACCACGGTATCTGCTTTCTGGCCCTGCCGCCACAGGCGGGCGTTGGTCTGCTGATACAGTTCCAGCGACCACGTCAGGCCAAACCACACCAGCGTGTTCCCGCCCGCCTGCAAATTCAGGCCATGCCCGGCAGACGCAGGGTGGATGCAGGCCACGGGAATCCCTCCGCTGTTCCAGTCGGCGATGTCCCGGCTGGTGCGGATCTCCCGGACGGAGAAGCGCTCCCGAATCCGCTCAAGGTCGTGCTTGAACCAGTAGGCCACCAGCACAGGCTGGCCGTTGGCGGCTTCGATGATGTCCTCCAGAGCATCCAGCTTCCGTTCGTGAAAGAACAGGCGGTTGTGATCGGCGTCGTAGATACCGCCGTTCGCCAGCTGGCACAGCTTCCCGGACAGGGACGCAGCATTGACCGCGTCGATCTCCGAGCCCTGCAGGGAGATCACCAGCTCCTGCTTCAGCTTGTCATAGGTTTTGCGCTCTGTCGGGGACAGGTTCACCGGCACACGGTTTGAAATATATTCCGGCATCTGCAGAAAGTCTGCGCTTTTCATGCTGATGGTGATATCGGAAATGCGCCGGTAGATTTCGTCCTCGGAACCGGCCTTGGGCTTCCACGTGAACACCTGCTGTGCGCTGCGGCGATCCGGGAGGAAGAACTCTTCCCGGTAGTGGGTAACAAATTTCCCCAGCCGCTTGCCCATGTCCAGCAGGCGAAATTCCGCCCACAAATCCATCAGGCCGTTGCTGGACGGCGTGCCGGTGAGCCCAACGATGCGGGACACCTTGGGGCGCATCTTCATCAGCGCTCGGAAGCGTTTTGCCTGATAACTCTTGAAGGAGGACAGCTCGTCGATCACCACCATGTCGTACTGAAACGGCATGCCGCTCTGCTCGATCAGCCACTGCACATTTTCCCGGTTGATGATATGGATCAGCGTGTTCTTCTTCAGCGCTGCAATGCGCTCGGCTTCTGTGCCCACGGCGACGGAGTAGGTCAGGCCGTGCAGATGATCCCACTTCTGAATCTCCGCAGGCCATGTATCCCGCGCCACACGCAGCGGCGCGATCACCAGCACGCGGCACACCTCAAAGCGTTCCAGCGCCAGTTCCTGAATGGCGGTCAGGG
>JBGVOA010000206.1:0-4121 GCA_045126095.1 Christensenellales bacterium
AGCGAACGAGAATGCCGCCGACGAGGGCTACCACGTCGTCTATCCCGACGGCTACGAGTCGTGGTGCCCCAAGGCGCAGTTCGAGGCCGCCGGCATCGAGTACTTCTACACCCTGATCGACGACGCCGTGGCCCGCGTGGTTCGCTCCAAGGGCGGCTTCATCTGGGCGTGCAAGAACTACGACGGCGACGTGATGAGCGACATGGTCGCCACCGCCTTCGGCAGCCTGGCCATGATGACCTCCGTGCTCGTCTCCCCCGACGGCAAGTTCGAGTACGAGGCCGCCCACGGCACCGTGACCCGCCACTACTACAAGTACCTCAAGGGTGAGGAGACCTCCACCAACCCGGTGGCGACGATCTTCGCCTGGTCCGGCGCGCTGCGCAAGCGCGGCGAGATGGACAACCTGCCCAACCTGATGGCCTTCGCTGACAAGCTGGAGAAGGCCACCATCGACACCATCGAGTCCGGCGTGATGACCAAGGATCTGGCCCTCATGTGGGAAGGCAGCCCCTGCACTGCGGTCAACAGCCGCGCGTTCCTGGAGGCCATTGCTGCCAAGCTGGCCGCGTAAGCGTCCGCCAACAAAACAAATCCGCTCCCCGGCGGCCATGCAGGTCACCGGGGAGCGTTTGTTTCATTTGCGTTCAGCCGCTGTCAGCAGCAGTTGTTGTTGCGGCGCTCGCAGGCGTTCGCGCGATAAGTGGTCGCCGCGATGAACACGATGCCCGTAAGGATGGCCGTCGCGCCGGCAATAAGGCCCGCATAGCCCAGCTCCGCAGGAAGCAGCACCGTCAGCACGATGCCGATCACGCCGATGGCAAGAAGCACCAAGCCGATGATCTTCATCCTGATCCCTCCTTCCGATAACAGATAATGCGGATGGCCCAGCGTATGTGCTGCGCTTTGCAGCATTTTCGAAAATTAGGCAGAACGGGTGACAAGCAAGGAAAACTGTGCTATACTCAATGGGCATTCCAAAATAAAGGAGTAACGCTATGGACGCTATTCAGGCAGCCATCCTCGGCCTGGTGCAGGGCCTGGGCGAGTTCCTGCCCATTTCCTCCTCCGGCCATCTGATGCTGGGCCGCATGGTGCTGGGCATCAGTGTCGACCAGAGCTCCGGCGTGTATCACATGCTGGACATCCTGCTCCACGTGGCCACGCTGATCCCCGTGCTGATCGTGTTCTGGAAGGACTGGTGGGCCATCCTCCGCAACCCCTTCAAATCAAAGACGCTGCTGCTGCTCTTCATCGCCTCCCTGCCGACGCTGGTGGTGAAGGTGCTCTTCGATGACTTCATTGACGGCGCGGAGACCGGCTGGTTCCTGGGCGTTTCCTTCCTGCTGACGGCGGTGTTCCTGCTGGTGGCGGAGCATGTCAGCAACCGCATGAAGGCCCGCACATCTCAGCCGACCATCCCGCAGGCCATTGCCATGGGCTGCATGCAGGGCGTCGCGCTGCTGCCGGGCGTGAGCCGCTCCGGCTCCACCCTTGCAGGCGGACTTCTCTGCGGCCTGGAGCGCAAGAGCGCGGCGAAGTTCTCCTTCATGATGAGCGCCCCGGCCATCGTGGCTGCGCTGCTGCTGGAGGGCTACGACGCCTACAAGGCGGACGTCTTCGAGGGCGTGGACATGGGCAGCTTCGTGCTGCCGGCCATCGTGGGCATGATCGTCGCGGGCGTGGTGGGCTACATCGCCATCCGCTTCATGCTCAGCCTCATCAGCCGCGTGTCGCTGAACTGGTTCGCACTGTATG
This sequence comes from Christensenellales bacterium, assembly GCA_045126095.1. Classification (GTDB taxonomy): domain Bacteria; phylum Bacillota; class Clostridia; order Christensenellales; family Aristaeellaceae; genus UBA11524. Next base: position 1,759 of record JBGVOA010000206.1, read on the forward strand.
TGGCCATCCTGGGCCTTATCTTCCTGACCCTGCAGCTGCTGCAGCTGCCGCAGCTGAGCATTCCGGTCTTCGCGCCCCCGGCTGTGGAGGCACAGCAGGCCGCCGCGTGCGTCAGATGCATGCTTGTTTGACCTCATCCGCCTGTGTCCTGTGATGCAGGCGGCTTTCTTATGCGATTTTCATGCGAATTTACAGCTGTAAACGCAACTTCGGCTGTACAAACGCCGTCAAAAATGGTATAATGGTATTTGATTATGGAATGAAGGAGGCTGAAGCATGCTGCAGCCCTTGAAGCGCGTCCTCTGCCTGCTGCTGGCGGCGGCGCTGCTCCTTCCCTGCGCGGTATTTGCAGAGGAAGCCCCCAATCCCACCCGCAACCCCAACGCTGCGGAATATGACGCCTCGAAGCCCGAGGACCTGGACGAAAACCAGCTGACCGCCTGGTCCGCGCTGGTGATGGAGGAAAGCACGGGCGATATCATCTTTGAAAAGGACATCGACATGATCCTTTACCCCGCCTCCACCACCAAGATCATGACCGTGCTGCTGGGCATCGAGTGCTGCGACCTGGACGAGATCGTCACGGCCAGCTGGAACGCCGTGAACATCGGCGACCCGGACGCCACGATGCTGGGCCTTGACGAGGGCGAGGAGATGCGCATGGAGGATCTGCTCTACGGCACGCTCATGCGCTCCGGCAACGACGGCGCGATCGCTATTGCCGAGCATGTCTCCGGCAGCGTGGATGAGTTCGTCCGCCTGATGAACGAAACGGCCTACAACCTGGGCATGACCAACACCCATTTCATGAACCCCCACGGCCTGCACGACCCCAACCACTATACCACTGCCCGCGATCTGGCCACCCTGGCCCGGTACGCCATGAGCAACGAAACCTTCCGGGAGATCGCCAAGACCAAATCCTACAACATTGACGAGACCAACACCCACCGCGGCCGCAGCCTCACCACGCGCCACCGCATCATGCTGTCGCTGTACAACGGCAAGGACAATTCCTACTACTACGCGCCTACGACGGGCATCAAGTCCGGCTTCCACAGCATGGCCCAGTACTGCTATGTGGGCGCTGCGAGCAAGGACGGCGTGGATCTCATCTCCGTCGTGCTCTGCTCCGGCATGTACGATTACATGCGCGACACCAAGCGCCTGATGGAGTACGGCTTCAGCCAGTTTGAGAGCGTCACCCTGGGCACGCTGTACCAGAAGTACCCCTTCACCTTCTACACCTCCGGTTTTGCGCTGGACGACCACGACCTGGGCGAACTGAAGCTCAGCGCTGTGCCCGCTGACCCGGCCAACGACCCCCTCATCACCCTGCGCAAGGACGAGGTGGACGTCACCGCAGAAAACCTGCACAAGATGGTGCTGGTGCAGTATTCCCGCTCGCCGGTTGCACCGATTGAAGCGGGCGAGATCATCGGAACGATGACCTACGTCGTGCCCGCCACGGGCGAGCTGGTGGAATACAACCTGCTGGCCACCCGCAGCGTCCCGGAGCGCACCGATCTGCCCATGACGCTGGAGGAGATCGCCGCCATGTCTGCAGCGGATCCCAATCCCCTTCCGCCCATCACGCCGGAGGTCATCTTCCTCTTCGCGCTCCCCTTCCTCATCACCGGCGGCGTGATCCTCGTCATCTGGTACCTTATCCGCATGAACCGAAAATTCTACGCCCGCCTGCCCAAGAACAGCAACCGCTACGCCAAATAATTTTCGCCCCAGCCACGGGGCGATTTTCAGCTATATGCCGGTTTTCTGAGGAAAAGGACGAAAATGAGCACTATTTGCGCCGTTTCTCATCGTTTTCTCATCAAGTCCTATCCGTTTTCACAAGCAAAGCCGCCCGCAACGTGGTATGATAACACCATCAGCTCAAGGGCACACGCCCGCGACTGAACCACAGCCCACCAGGCACACATTGAAAGGGGAAACACATTATGGCAGCTTACACCATTGAGGATATCGAACTGATCCGCCGCAAGAGCGGCATCTCCTACCAGGAGGCCGTCGCCCTGCTGGAGTACCACAACGGCAACGTCGCCCGCGCCCTGGTGGACCTGGAGCGCAACGGCCGCATCCAGCCCGGCTCCGCTGCCCAGGCCAGCGCTCCCGCAGCGAACACCGCCGCCCCCCAGGCGCAGAAGTCCTCCACCAAGAGCGGCATTGTGGACTTTCTCACCAAGCTCTACCGCGCCCGCGTGAAGATCACCAAGGACGAGACCACCGTCATCAACCTTTCCGCCCTGGCCGGCATCGTGGGTCTGATCTTCGCGCCCCACATGGTCATTGCCGGCGCCATCGTCAGCCTGGTGCTGGGCTATCGCTTCTCCTTTGTCAAGGAC
>JBGVOA010000207.1:0-8259 GCA_045126095.1 Christensenellales bacterium
TGCGTACATAGAGGCTCAGGAAGGAGATGACATCCTGCACGATGGCGATGCTGACGGCATTCTGCATAAGGTCGAGCATCCACAGCAGCAGGTTTGCGCCGAAGGCCAGCACGGCGGCGGTCACCTGATTGCCCGCGCAGCCGGACAGGAACAGATCCAGCGCGATGAAGGCGCAGCCCTGCAGCACAAAGCCCAGGTAGCTCACCAGCAGCTCCGCCGGGTATACCGTGCCGTACAGGGCCACGATGAGCGCAAACAGTCCCGTCAGCAGCACGGTGACAAGCATCACCGTCACTGCCGCCAGGTACTTGCCCATCACCACCGCCGGTAGGGACACGGGGCTTGTCAGCAGCAGCTGATCGGTGCGCTTCTGCCTTTCCTCGGCCAGCAGGCGCATGGTCAGCACGGGGCAGAGGAGCATCCACAGGTAGCTCATCATGCCGATGAAGGTGGGCAGATCGCAGGAGCGCTTCTGCATGATGGTGGCGTAGAACATCGCCGAGGAAAGCAGCAGGAACACGCCCATGAACACATAGCCCACGGGAGTGTAGAAATAAGCCTGCAGCTCGCGTTTCCAGATGGCGCGCAAGGGTGATCACCTCTTATGGTATCATTCGCCGTCCGTGGCGGTAAGGCGGAGGAACGCGTCCTCCAGGGAGCTGCGCTCCTGGGTGAGCATGCGCAGCGGGGCGTTCAGGCCGCACAGGAGGCTGAAAAGCTGGGTGTGGGCGTCGGGGGAGGCGGCAGGATCGCATTCCAGCAGCACCTCGGTGACCTCCTTCGTGCTGCCGGGCAGGGCTTTCACCCGCTGCACGCAGGGCAGGGACTGCAAAGCGGGCAGCAGCTCCTTGCGGCCCATGGCGATGGCGGCGTGCAGGCGCAGCATGCCCTCTGTTTCCGTCAGTGCGGTCATATCGGCCTCGCGGACCATCTTGCCCCTGTGGAGGATGATGACGCGCTGGCACAGCTGCTGGATCTCCGGCAGCAGGTGGGAGGAAAAGATGACGGTGTGGCTCTTGCCCAGCTCGCGGATGAGGCTGCGGATCTCCACCACCTGACGGGGGTCGAGGCCCACGGTGGGCTCGTCCAGCACCAGGATGGGCGGATCGCCGCACAGCGCCTGGGCAATGCCGACCCTTTGCCGGTAGCCCTTGGACAGGTGGCCCACCAGGCGGCCAGCCACGTCCTTCAGTCCACAGGTGGCCATGATGCGTTCCACATGGCTGCGGATGGCCCGGGGCGCGACCTCCTTCAGCTCGCACACGAAGGACAGGTAGGCGCGCACGGTCATTTCGTCATACAGCGGGGGCTTTTCCGGCAGATAGCCGATGCGACGCTTGCACTCCCGCGCGTGGGTCAGCATATCCAGGCCGTCCACCAGCACCTGACCGGAGGTGGGCGGCATATAGCCGGTGAGGATATTGAGCGTGGTGGTCTTGCCCGCGCCGTTCTGGCCCAGCAGGCCGAGGATCTGCCCGGCGGGGGCGGTGAAGGACAGCCCGTCCACCGCGGCGACCTCGCCATAGCGCTTGGTCACCTGCTTGAGTTCAATCATGGAAGCCCCTCCATTCGGGAATAGTACCTTCCTATTATAGCAGAATTGGTGACGGAATACATCACCAAAGTGTGAATACCAACGAAAAAAGGCCGGGGTTACCAGCCAATTCTCAGTATCAGGCCATCTTGAGCCGATAGCCGTGCTTGTAGACGGTCTCGATGCAGCTCGCGCCCAGCTTGCGGCGCAGGCGCTGGATGTGCACGTCCACCGTGCGCGTTTCGCCCACGCCCTGGTAGCCCCAGGCGGTGCGCAGCAGCTCCTCGCGGCTCAGCGCTGCGTCCGGCGAGAGCATCAGCGCATGCAGCAGCGCGAATTCCTGCGCGGTGAGGGTCAGGTGCTCGCCGTCCAGGGTGGCTTCGCGGCGGTCTGCGTCCAGGCGAAGCGTGCCGATGGTCAGCAGGCTGTGGGTGCGGCCCAGCAGCTGGCTGACGGCCCGGCGCAGGTCTGCCGTGTCGTAAGGGGCATGCAGCACGCCGCTGATCCCTGCGTAGAGGGCGTTGAGGTGGCTGGTGTTGGCCTCCTCGGTGGTGATGAACAGCACGGGGCAGCTGCGCTCCTCCAGCATACGCAGGAGCGCGGCGCTCTCCGTCCAGGGCAGGCGCGCGTTGAGGATGGCCAGCAGGCGGGGGCAGCAATCCAGCACCGTCATGCCGTCGGCAATGTTGGATACGCTCCGGCAGATATGCCCGGCGGGAGCAAGGGTTTCGCTCATACGATAAGTAGCTTGCAGATCGGGATCGATGATCAGAATATCAGCCATGGTTTTTCTCACCTCGTCAGGGTTCGTGCGGTGGATTGGGGCGCTTCATCCTGCGCCTTTCACCATTAAAGACGAATAACGGGGTGGTTTCGTTTCAAAACGAAAAATGTTTGTGCAAAGCAAACAAAAACAGAGGTGCGCAAAATGCGACCTCTGTCAAATAATGCTGAAATCAGGCACGGGTCACATCGGCGACGAGCAGATCGTGGTGGACGATGTGCAGCCTGTCGCCTGCCTGGAATTCCGGGCAGGTCTTCTCTGCGTCAAAGTAGAAGAGACGCTCGTAGGGACGGCCCTTCGCGTCAAAATCCTCGCAGATCAGCTGATGGCAGGCCACGCCATCCACCATGTTCACATCATCGCTCAGGCTGATAAAGGGCAGCTGCGTTTCATGCACGCGGCCGAAGAGCACGTTTTTGAGCAGCTTGCGGTAGCAGCACAGCGGCTTGATGAGCAGATCGTAGCAGAAGATGAGCAGCACGCCGATGAGGATGGTGCAGATGGTGGTGACCGCCTCCACGCGGAAGATGAGCGACACAACCACGCCAGCCAGCAGCGCTGCGCAGGGCGCGGCGACGGCCAGCCAGCGCTGGCGGATCTGCCGGTTGATGGCGTCCAGATCCTCCTGGGCATAGATAGTGCTTTGACGGGCAACTTCGGACATGGGGGACAGCTCCCTTCGTATGGTGAGTCTATGATAGCACGGGAATGTGAAGTGAAAAAGAATCAGGCGAGGAATTCCCGGTGGCATTCGCCGCCGAAGTCCAGCCAGCGGAACAGGCCGTCCTCCAGGGTCATGTAGCCGTGCCAGCTGCCCTCCTTGGGGATGGAGGTGCTGCCGGGGTTGAGGATGGTCACGTCCTCGCGCACGTCGCACAGGGGGACGTGGGTGTGCCCGTGCAGGAGGATATCGCCCTTCTGCAGCGGCGGAAGATGTCCGCCATTAAAAACGTGGCCGTGGGTGCAGTACAGGAGCCTGTTGCCCACTGGCAGGACAGCATAGTCCGCCAGGATGGGGAAGGGCAGCACCATCTGGTCCACCTCGGTATCGCAGTTGCCGCGCACGCAGAGGATGCGCTCCTTGCGCTCGCTCAGCAGCGCGATCACGGTCTTGGGGGCGTACTCCTCCGGCAGGTCGTTGCGGGGGCCGTGGTAGAGAATATCGCCCAGCAGCAGCAGGCGGTCGGCCTGCTCGCGGTCAAAGGCGGCGAGCAGCTCGCGGGTGTAGCGCGCGGAGCCGTGCAGGTCAGAGGCAATGAGCCATTTCATGTCCATCATCCTTCTTTCATGGTTTCATTACCTATTTTGCGGCATCGCGGCGATTCTGTCAAGGGGTTGGCGAAAATCAGGCTGCGGCAGCAATCGGTGGACATAAGAAGGCCGACCGGAGGCAGTGCGCTTCCGGCCGGCAGTTGCGGGTCAGTTGAGGAAGCTGCCCAACAGCTCGATGAAGTCCTCCGCGTTCACCATCTGGCAGAAGGCGGGGAGCGTCACAGCATCGGGATCGAGGTCCACCGTAACGGTGAACATCGGCTGGACGCTGGTGTTGGCGCCGTTGTAGAGGCGGTAGGTCTCCGTCGTGTGGTCGGCGTTCACTTCCACCTTCAGGGTGTACACCACCTCGCCATCGTTGGAGACGGTAAAGGTGTTGCTATCGACGATGTCGATGAAGTACGCCTCATCGTCGATGCCAAGAAGAATCGTGTCGCCATCCACGATGTTGGTCAGGCTGTAATTCAGGTCGTCGCCCAGGATGTAGGCATGGGTGAGAGTGCCATACTCGTTCACCTGGAAGCCGAAGTTGAGGCGGTCATTGCCCTCGGTGACGTAGCCGTCCAGGCCGTACTCGCTGGCAGCGAGGCCGAAAACGGGGGTGTCCAGGCGCATGCCGGTGTCGGTGAAGAGGAAATCCAGGTAGAACTCGGGCACCTGCAGGGAGATGCGGCCCTCGGTTTCGCCGCCGAAGAAGAAGTAGAAGTCGGGCAGCTTCACCTCGAAGCGAGGTTCATTGCTCATATACAGGCGGACTTCGTCGGTATCCGTGGTGACGCTGAGGGTGGTGCCGGAGACAAGGTAGTATTCCATCGTCTCCTCGATGTACTCTTCAACGCTGCCGTAGTAATCCTGGTAGAAGGACCACGCGTAGTACTCGTCGTACAGCTCCTGGATGAACTCCTCCTCGGTGCGGCCGTAGAAATCGTAGTAGGAGTAGCTCTCAAAGGCGAGATTCAGCGTGCGGAACAGGCCGAAGACGGGCTCGCTGAAGGTGTAGGTGAGGGTCTCGTTCTCTTCGGCGAAATGACCGGTGCAGGAGACCATGAAGGGCGCGCCCTCGCCGCTGTCGGAGGTGATGGTGTAGGTGATGCTCTGCTCCGTCAAGTCGTCCATGGCAGCGGTACCGTTGATGGTGACAACGCCCATATCGCCGGTGAAGCGGCCGTTGAAGACGGTGATGTCGGAGTCATCCTGCACCACAGACAGGGAGCCAACCACCTCGGGAAGGTCGATAATGCCGGCAGTGAGTGCCATTGCCAGGCGCTCGGCGGTCAGATTCGCGCCAACCTCAGCGTCCGACAGCTCGATCCAGCTGCGGTACTTGTTCAGCAGCGCGTCCACAGTTTCGGTGTTCTGGCGGACGATGCGGGCCAGCTCCTGGTTCAGCGTGCGGGAAAGGACGGGGGTGTTCACCAGAATGGTGACCGTCTGGGTGCTGCTCTCGGTGGTCGTGGTGACGGACTGGGCGAGCAGCTGCTGCGGCAGATCGCCCAGGAGCTGCGCCACAACGGCCAGGTCAGCCGTGTCGAGCTGGTAGGACTTGCCGTCGGGGGTGTTGAAGCGGACGTTGAAGCCGTCCTGGCGCAGGCTGCCGATGAAGGTGGCATCGCAGACCTTGCCCAGGATGGTGACGTTGCCATTGTCCTGCTCCGCGACGGTCAGCTGGAGGGTCACGCCGGTCTGGAGCTGGCTCAGGCCCAGCTGCGGCCAGGCAGCGGCCAGCTCAGCGCAGGTGAGGGTCCGGCCGGTCAGGGCCACGGAGTACTTGCGGACGAGGGGATCCAGCTGGGCTGCGTAGGTGTTCAGCACCTGCGGCATGGCGGTCTCCAGCTCATCCAGCAGCTGATCCACATCCGCCATGAAGGTGAATCCGTTGCCGGTGGGCGCGAGGCTCAGCGCGTCGGGGCTGATGTTTGCCATCAGGCCGGTGAAGAGGTAGGTCAGCGCATTGACGTCGGCCTCGGTGGGCGGGGGCAGCAGGCCCATTGCGGTGCCCAGCAGCGCAGAAAGCTCCGGCGTGGGAGTGTAGGCTGCGCCGGACTGGCCGACCATCACGCTCTTTTCGCCGGTCAGGTAGAAGGTCTCTCCGTCGTGGGAGAGGTAAGCGGCGGGCGTGTCCTCCGTGGTCGCAACCATGCCGAAGCTGACTGTTTCGCCATTGGCTGCCATTTCCACCGCAAAGGGGGAGAAGTCCCCGGTGCTGATGGCGCCGGAGGAGAACAGCATGGTCAGGGCCAGAATCAGCGAAATAAAGGGATTTGCGTATGCCATAACGATACCTCCTGTGGGATTTGTTGGATACATTATACCATGCGCCGCGGGGAATGGCAAGAAAAACGGAAGTGTCCAATGCAAATTTACAGAAATAAACGCAGTCGTGGAAACGTGTCCATGAAAAAAACCGTCCCCCTGTGCGGGAGGGACGGTCAAAATGCTTTGATGTTGCTTGATGTGTGCGGTTAACGTAGGCTGACGGGCTGTGCGAAGGCCAATCAGCTTGCAGATTCAATCAGGGATTACAGGATCTCCAGGATGACCATCTCGGCAGCGTCGCCGCGACGGGGTCCCAGCTTGTAGATGCGGGTGTAGCCGCCCTTGCGATCCTTCATGTTGCGGCCGATCTCGAAGAGCTTCTCGACGACGGGGTACTTCACGTCCTTGGTACGCTCGCGGTACTCCTTCTTGCTCTCGTCAGCCTGCTTCTCTTCGGGCATGTTGTACAGGTAGGCCAGCATCATGCGGCGGGCATGCAGCTTGGAGGGAGCGTCGTTCTTCACGGTCAGCTCCACCACCTGCTCCTTCTCATTGTGGAAGGTCTTGGTCACTTCAACGGTGTTGTCGCACTCCTTGGCGGCCAGGGTGATCAGGCGCTCAGCAATGCGGCGGACTTCCTTGGCCTTCGCCTCGGTCGTCTCGATCTTACCGTACTTAATCAGATTGGTCACCAGACCACGCAGCAGCGCCTTGCGCTGATCGGCCGTGCGACCCAGTTTGCGCTGGTAAGCCATGGGATTATTTCCTCCTATCATGGGCGGCAGCGGGGGAGGGGAGTTGCCTCCGCTCCGGGCTGCACTTTGGTCGCCCCGTCTTATTCATCGTTCGGTCGCAGGGAGAGGCCCAGCTCATGCAGCTTCTGCTCGACTTCCTCAAGGGACTTGCGGCCCAGGTTACGGACCTTCATCATGTCCTCCTGATTGCGCTGAACCAGCTCGGCTACACTGTTGATGCCTGCGCGCTTCAGACAGTTGTAAGCACGCACGGACAGCTCCAGCTCCTCGATGGTCATCTCCAGCACCTTTTCGCGCTTGTCGTCCTCCGGCTGCACCATGCTCACAGGCAGAACCTGATCGGTGAGGCTGGTGAAGAGCGCCATGTACTCGGTCATGATCTTCGCGGCGAAGCTGATGGCCTCTTCGGGCTTCAGGGTGCCGTTGGTCCACACCTCGAGGGTCAGGGTGTCGTAGTCGTTGGACTGGCCGACGCGCTTATCCTCAACCGTGTAGTTGACCTTGACGATGGGAGTGAAGATGGAATCGATGTGGATGGAGTCCACATGAAGCACGAGATTGGGGGTGGCGAGGTCGCGCGCCTTGTTCTTGTCGGCGCTCACATAACCGCGGCCGCGCTCAATGCGCAGGGTCATCTGCAGGTGCGCATCCTCGTTGAGGGTGGCAATGTGCATCTCCGGGTTGATGATTTCGATCTCGTCATCGATCTTGATATCGGCGGCGGTCAGCTCGCAGGGGCCAACCTTGTCGATGATCACGGTCTTGGTGGCGTCAGTATGCATCTTGACGGCCAGACCCTTCAGGTTCAGAATGATCTCCGTCACGTCCTCGGTCACGCCGGGGATGGTGGAGAACTCATGCTGCACGCCCTCGATATGCACCGAGGACACAGCCGCGCCGGGGAGGGAGGAGAGAAGCAGGCGGCGCAGTGCGTTGCCGATGGTGTGGCCATTGCCACGCTCCAGCGGCTCGATCACGAACTTGCCATACTTGCCATTCTCGCCAACCTCGACACATTCGACCTTTGCCTTTTCGATTTCTACGGCCATTTTTCGTACCCTCCTTGCTCAGGTTCGGAGTGAAGGGATGCTGCTGCAGGGGCGCAGGGCCCGATTGGCTCTCGCTCCCGCAGCATCCTTCATTAACGGGAGTAGAACTCGACGATCATGTTCATCTGCGGCTCGAAGTCGACGTCCTCACGGGTGGGGAGCGCCTCGACCTTGCCGGTCAGGTTGGGGGCGTCAAAGGTCAGCCACTTGGGGGTCACCATGCCGGTGCCCTCGCGCAGGCCCTTGAACAGCTCGGACTCAGTGCTCTTCTGGCGCAGGGTGATCACGTCGCCCACCTTCACGGAGTAGGAGGGGATGTCCACCTTCTGGCCATTGACGCGGATGTGGCCGTGCACCACGATCTGGCGCGCAGCACGACGGGTCTTGCCCAGGCCCAGACGGTACACGACGTTGTCCAGGCGCTGCTCCAGCAGCTGGAGCATGTTGTCACCGGTGATGCCCTTCATGGAGGTGGCCTTGTTGTAGTAGCCCTCGAACTGCTTCTCGAGGATGCCGTAGACAAACTTGACCTTCTGCTTCTCCTTCAGCTGGGCGCCGTACTCGGAGACCTTCTTGCGGCGGGTGCCGCCGGGATTGCGGTTAGACTTC
>JBGVOA010000208.1:0-3312 GCA_045126095.1 Christensenellales bacterium
TCGGGCCAGGGACGCTCGGGGATGGCGGGCGTGGCGTAGACTGCGCCCTCCAGTTCCATCAGCAGAATGAGGCCGCCCAGGTCGAGGCACATGCGGCCGTTCTCATCCATGGTAAAGGGCATGGCCTCCTCGGGAACGGGCTGCCCGCCCTCCTCCAGGATGGGCGCAAAGATGGCCGTGCCATCCTCCACATACCAGCCGCCGGGGGCCGCATCGCCGTCCAGATCGACAACGCCGGTGCCGTCCGCCTGCAGGTTGGCGGCAACGCTGATGCCCAGCAGATCCATGCCGTAGAAATCCGTGCCGTCGGTGACAGCCACAGCGTTCCAGGTGCCGATGAAGGGCGCGCCGGCCTCAGCGTCCAGCGCAGGGAAGGTGTAGGGCTCAATGATGGACGCCATGACCGCGCACTTGGGGGCAGTCTCAGCCAGGTAGGCCGCAAAGCCGTTGACAAGCTCCTGGGAGGAGCCGTAGGGCAGGATCATCCGCCAGTCGCCGTCGATGCGCTGGAAAGCGTCCGCGCTGTAGCCGGGCACGGAGTCGCCGCCGTACGCAAGCCCGCTCAGGTAGCTGCCGGAGAAGGCGCATTCGCCTACAGAAGTCAGGGTCGAGGGGAGAGAAACGTAGCTCAGCAGCTTGATGCCCGCGAAGCTGTATTCGCCGATGGTTTCCACGCCCTCAGGGATCACGACACAGCACAGGCCCTTGCCAACCTCGCTCCACGCAGCGATGTGCTTCACCGGCACGCCGCCGATGGATGCGGGAATCCTGAGGTAGTTGGCAGCGCCGGTGTAGCCGGTGATGGTGCCGGTGGAGGCGTCGAACTGGAACTCGCTCTCGTCGGCCGTCCGGTCAACGCGAACCGCCCTCTGGCCGCTGGGCTGGATGCGGGCAACCACGTCCTCGCGGTCAGCCAGGGCCGCCTTGTAGGCGTCCACCTGATCGTCGGGCACATAAATCACGCAGGCCGCAGGCAGCTCGGTGAACAGGCCGTAGCTGCCCTCTGCAACGAAAATGGGGCACACGCCCTCAAAGGTGATGCTGGTGAGGCTTGCACACTTGTTGAAGGAGCTGTGGACAAGCGCCACGGAAGCCGGGAGCACCACGCTGGTCAGCTTCGGCAGGTTGGTGAAGTTGCCTTCGCGGATGACGATCAGGCTATCACCAAGCTCCACCGTCTCCAGGTTGGGCAGATCGCGGGTCGTGCTGCGATCCAGCATGACCGCGCTGCCCGGGAGGGTCAGCTGCTTGAAGTTCTTGTACATATTGAAGCACATGTACTCCAGACCGCGGACAGCCAGGCCGTCCACCTCGGCCGGAACGACGATGTGATCAACCTTCTCAGCGGCGGATTTTCTTGCAACAAGCTGCGTGGTTTTGTTGATCTTCCAGTCAGCCGCGCCCTCCGCCATCGCGGAGAGGCAGCCCAGCAGCATCATGGCTGCCAGCAGCAGGGACAGGAACTTCTTCATGGAATCATTCCTTTCATGAATAATGGATCAGTATTTGCCGGCCGAAAGGGGTGAGACTTCCGGCCGGCGTCTTGCTGCGCCCTTACTGCGCCAGCTGGCACAGCGCGTTCACCTGGTCGATGATGATGCGCACCATGGTCTGGGCTGCCAGCTCCGGATTGTCCGGATACAGCAGCGCCAATTCGGCCTCGCGGGCGGCCATCCAGCTCTCCAGCGTGGCGTACTCACCCAGCGCGACGTCACTGCTTTCGCCCAGGGCGGCGATTGCCTTGTTGTAGGCGCCGCGCAGCTCCACCTGCCAGATCTGGCGGACAGTGTTCCAGGCTTCGGCGGTGTCCTGACCATTGAGGAGCATGTCGGTCATCGCGAAGGGGAAGCTGTGGGTCGGGCAGTAGGTCTGCTCAATGCCGTTCCAGCCCTTGTCCTCCTGGTAGGTCACACAGGCGCAGGCGTCGGAGATGCCCTCCATGGTTGCGACCTCAACGGACGGCAGGCTGTCCTGGCGCGCAGAGGCGGGCATGTGCATTTCCTGGCACAGGGTGATGCACTTCTCCTCCCACAGGTCAGCCAGCTTCTGAGCGGCCGTATCGGGCTGATTGGCGCAGATCACATTCAGCAGGGTTTCGTAGTTGCTCGCGTGGGTCAGGAAGGCGACGTACTCGGCCATGATGACTGCGCGGGCCTGGGGACCCGCAGCGGCCAGGAGCTCCCCGTAGAGCGTCTCAACCTCTGCGCGCCACAGGGCGACGGCGTAGTTCGCAGCCTGCAGCTTTGCTTCAGGCGTGGAAGCGGCCTGCTGCATGGTCAGGATGCTGCCCTGGACGCCCTCGTGATCGATGCAGAAGCTGGTGCTCCAGGAGTAGGACACATTGGTGCGGGCGCTGCTGACGCGGCGGCAGTACCTCGGGCTGTTCAGCGCGCCGGTGTCGATGCTGCCACCGGGGGGCAGGATGTCCGCAGGGAACTCCGGATCGGGCTGGCCGTCGGTGTCGACCACCACGACATCGGAATGGACAGAGTTGAGGTAACCGTTGACGTCATACTGGCCGACTGCCACGTTGGCAATGTAGCCGCGGGCCACATCCTCGGCAGTGACGGTGTAGTTGAAGAAGCAGCTGCGGCTCTCGCCGGGCTCCAGCTTCTCGGCGGTGGCGACCTCGTCCAGGCCCGCCAGCGCGTCGTAGATCATCACGTCGGTCAGCGGGATCTCGCCGCCGTTGACATAGGTGATGCGGTAGGAAACGGTCTCGCCCTGGGTGTAGAAGCTGCCGTTCAGGGGCAGGCTCTCCACGGTCTTCTCGACCTCCAGGCCGAAGAGGACGCCGAAGGGATCCTCAACGGGACGGGCGTTAAGGATGGTGACCTCCATGCAGTCCGCGCTGACAGTGTTGCTCCTGAGGAAGCGGTAGCCGTCGGAAACGACCGCGCGGCCGGAAACGTAGTTCTCCACGCTGCCGTTGAAGCAATCCAAGATGTTGACCGTGTAGCTGACGGTGGTGCTGGCCGTTGCGCCGGGTTCCAGCGCATAGATGTCGTAGCTCCAGTCAGGGATCAGGGGATCCACAAGGTTGATGTGCTGCACGGTTTCGGGCAGGTTGTTGGTGACGGCGACGGTGAACTCGATCACCTCGCCGACCATGAAGCCTTCAGGGTTGGCGGGGTTGTTGAGGATGCCCTTGACCACGGCGATGGGCTGCGTATCCGCCGGGCCGCAGGGAGCGGTGGCAGAAGCGGAGGCCTGGAGCCGCACGCCGTTGAAGGTCATGTAGTCCATCTCAGCCGTGTTGGTCACGTAGCCGTTCGCTGCGTCCTCCTCGGTGACGACGTAAGTCACGGGAAT
>JBGVOA010000209.1:0-9192 GCA_045126095.1 Christensenellales bacterium
TCCACGGTGGTGCAGAGTCCGTACTGCGTGAGGCTCTTGATGGGCTTATTCAGCGCCGCCGCCAGCAGCAGCGGGGAAACGCCGGTCACGGTGGTCTCCGCGCCGGGATCGATCGGAGATCCGCCTTCGGCCCACGCTGCGAGGTACGCCTCGATCCTTGTAAGCGGCGCCGGAATGACGATATCGGCCCCGGCGATCCTGGCGAGATACGTCTCGATCCTCGTAAGCGGAGCTTCGGGGAAAACGACGTCCTCGCCGGCGATCTTTGCGAGATATGTCTCGATCCTCGTAAGCGGAGTTGCAGGGAGGACAACGGCCTCGCCGGCGATCTTTGCGAGATATCTCTCGATCCTCGTAAGCGGAGCTGCAGGGAGGACAACGTCCTCGCCGATGATCTTCGCGAGATATGTCTCGATTCGCTCGAGAGGGGGAGAGGTGATCATGCAATCACCTCCTTACGCTTCCGGCCCGTCGTCGCCGGGCCCGGTCTCTCCCGCCGCCGGCAGCTCCGGCGGCCGGTCCGCCTCCACCGTCTGCGCCTCTCCGGTCTTCTCCGCGCTTTTCTTCAGTCGTTTAATGATCGCGACGAGGAAGCCCGGCAGCGGCACGCCGATCTCATCCAGATTTTCCAAAATACTGATGCACTCGTTTAGGATCAGCCAGACGGTCACGAGCAGCCCGAAGATGTGAATGCTCCCGAGATCCATGCCCGTGCCGGCGCCGGCGGTGTGGATGACGTAATCCACCACGATGGCGACGCCAACGGCAAAGAGATAGCCGATCTTCTTGACGATCCCGATGACGCCGGTGCGCGAGCTGAGCGTCCCGGTCACCCACGCGGCGCCGATCCCGCTGATGTAGTCCGCCAGCATGACCGCGGCCAGCACGATGATCGGCCCCAGCAGCAGGTGGAAATACGCGGCGGCGCCGACGAAGATCGCCGTGACCGCCCCCTTGATCGCAAAGTCTTTCATTTCGTCCTCCTTATCCTTCCAGCAGCCCGCTGAGGGTTTTGCCGTCCTCCGGCGCCATAACGCCGTGGTAACGCCACAGCGCCAGCGCAATGGCCTTGTCCGTGGCCGTCTCTCCGGTCACGATCCCGAGCCCCTGCGCCCAGCGCAGCGCGGTCTGTGCAGGATCCTCGACCAGGTGATTCAGCCCGGCCGCCCGGATGAGCTTCGGAAAATCCCGGTAGCTCTCGTCGGTGTCCACGCTGCCGGAGATCCCCGGTACCGTGCTCCCGCCCCACTGCCAGATATCGCACTTGCGCGGAGGATCGGAGAGATCCGCGCCGCCCGACAGCTTCCAGGCCGCCAGCCAGAGGCCGAAGCGCTCCGTCAGCTTCGGGTCGAACATCCGCGAAAGGAAGTCCAGGTTGGTGTAGTTCAGCGCCCAATAGCCGCCGCGCTCGATCTCCTCGCAGAAGGCCGTGACGAAGCTTGTGGCCACCGCCTTCGTGACCGCCACGCCCTGCGCCTGTGCGTTGCTGACGCTGTCGTACTCGAAGTCGTAGCACAGCGGCAGCTCCATCCGGTAGGGCTCGACCGCTGCCAGCAGGTGCGCCGCCTCCTTTTCCGCCTCTGTGACGCTCTTGGCATAGCTGAACCAATACGCGCCGATCGGGATGCCGAGCCGGTTGCACTCAGAGGCGTTCCGGGCAAACTGCGTATCCGCCTTGCCCTTGGAACTGTACCCGGCGCGCAGGATGACGCCGTCCACGTGACCCTTGACCTTTTCCCAGTCGACAGTCCCCTGCCACTGGGACACGTCGATATACTTCATGCTGAGACCTCCTCCCACATTGCCGGCGCCGCGCTCGGCGCCCAGACGTTGTTTGCCTGCAGGCTGCGATAGACGACGCCGTCCTCGGTGCAGCAGTCGCCGACGCCATACGGAGACGTCGCAAGCGCGATGAAGGGCAGCGCCTTCGCCGGATCGGTGGACCAGGCAAAGCCCCACTGCGAGGGCAGCTCCTCCGGCTCGGCCGTGTAGATCTCGCTGTCATAGGGCTGCAGCAGCCGCACGACGCGCCCGGCGCTGCTCCGGCAGACGAAGCCGGCGCTGCGCTGCAGCATGTTCATCTTCCCGCAGGCCGCTACGAAGTCCGGGAGGAAGCCGTCCTCGGCGTTCAGCTGCGTTCCGGTCAGCTCATCGGCGCGGCGCTGCAGATCTGCGGCCATGGCCTTGCCGTACCGGCGCATGGTGTCCAGCACGAAATCCTTGTTATTCAACGTCGTCAACCCCTTCCCGGATGGCCGCCGCCATCTCATCCCATACAGATCCCTCTCCGCCGGGCTCCGGCTCCTGATCGGGGTCCGGATCCGGGTATTCCGCCAGGTAGGCGTCCAGCGCCGCCCGGTTGGTCTCCAGCGCCGTCACGGTGCCGTCTTCCACCGTCGGAAGGACAAAGCCCCGGGCCGCGATGTAATCGGACAGAAGCTCGCCCGGCAGCTGCAGCGCGCCGCTGACCGGCTGACTCTGCGGATTGCCGTAATTCCCACTTTCGTTGGGCTGTGAATTGATGTAATACATATTTCCCCTCCTCATCCGATAGCCGTCCAGTTGTAGACGCCGTTAAACGCGCCAATGCCTGATGTTGGCGCTCTGTTTAGCTGGCCTTGTGCTCCAGTAGAATACCAAGACATTGTGTTACCGTTGATCGTTACTGTGTTGGCATACACAGTGCCGCCCGAACTTAGCGATCCAACATAAAACGAGCCTGCGCCGACGATGTACGGCGCAACCATGTTCAAGTCAGCGGAATAGATCAGCACCAGCTTCGGCTCGAACTCGAACTCGAACTCGATGCTGTTCGGATTGCTTTCTCCGTAGGTCCCCGTGCCGATATAGCTCCCGGTCTGAATGCGGGGTTTGATCGGGAGATCAGCGAAGGGCTGTCCGATGTATCTGTATTCGTAGCCCCCGCTCTCCCCGCTGTCGGGATAGGCGCTGCGCGTCGCGGAATGGACCAATTCCTCATCGCCGAAGGAGGGCACGGCCATGCACGTCTTTGCCTTGACGCTCGCTGAATCTCCGTAGACGAGTTTTGAGCTGGAATATCGGATCGTGTTGGACGTTGACGTCCCTCCGGTCGCTCCGGTGGGCAGATACATGATCTGCGCCGAAGAGCTGTTGCCGATTTTGTAGTAGCACGGCGCGAGCGCGGCCACGGCCTGTGCGCCGGCGGACGACGCGGTAAGGGCCATGGATTGAGGATTTTTCAAGGAGATCACTCCGGCGACGATCTCGACCTCGGACGAATAGTATAGCGTTCCGGTACCTACATTGCCGGAGAGATCGCTCGGCATGACGATCTCGTATTCGACGGTCTTCCGGCTCCACCAGTATTCGTTGTATTTCGCAAACCAGGCGAGGGCGTCGTCTACGGTGGGATCGGCCTGCGGGAGCCCCAGCTGGCCGGCCGTGGCGTCTTTGAGGAAGGTGTTTTTGTTGAGATCTGTGCCCTGGACGACGGCGTCGTCCGCGAGCTCCAGCTTGACGAACCCGTTGCCGAGATCCGTCATCTTGAATCGGCCGGGGTTAAGTGCGACTCTGTCTGTCATGTGAATGCCTCCCAGATCTGTCCGCACGCGGGCTGCCCGCAGCGGACGAAAGATTTTGTCATGTTCGTGATCAGATGATCGACGTCCAGCAGGATCTGCTCGATGTCGTTTGCCTCCCGGAATGTCAGCCGGTCCATGTCTGCCGGTACCGACGGCGTCGTCGGCATGGCTGCCAGCGCTGCGCGGATGGCGGCCACGTCCGCAAGGTAGGCCGCCAACGCCGCCGGCGTCGGCTCGTTGTCCGGATCGAAGGGGCCGGCGTCGTCGATCGTGTACCAGTTTTGCTTGGGGCTGACGTCTGCAGCGTAGTCGTAGGCGGCCAGTCTCTGCGCGACGTAGGCCACGGCGGCGCCGACGCGGTTCAAATCCTCGGCGTTATACGCGCCCCGCATGGCGGCTGAAAATTCTGCCTGCTCCTCCGCTGTCATGCCGGACAGCCGCTTGGCCGCCAGGAACAGGACGCGGTTGACGTCGGCTTGCGTGCGGTCAGTGATCAGCTGCAGGCCGTAGTACAGGGTGACGCTCTCCGCAACGGTGACGCCCTGGCCGGTCACCATGGACAGCTCCACGCGGTAGATGTCGTCGGGAGCCCGGTCTGCGATCGTTTCCCAGTCGTAGCCCTCCACGTTGGTCCATGTCGTCGCTGTGCCGTTGACCGTGCCGCTGACATAGACGGTGGCGGAAGGCAGCGTCAGTCTGATGGGCTGCTGTTCCATTGCGCGCCTCAGCTCTCTGTCACGGTGACCGTGATGACGACGGTCGCCCCGGTGTCTGCCGGGTTCGGCGAGATGGTGGCTGCTGTGATATGCGGCACCGTGGAATCGAGGGTGACGTGCCTCGTGACCGTCGTGGTTTTCCCGGCGGCGTCCGTGGCCACGATCGTGATCGTGTTGGATCCCTCGGCCAGCGTTACCGTGGTCGAGAAGGACCCGTCTGCAGCGACGGTGACGGCGTTCCCGTTGACGGTCAGCGTGACCGGCGAGCTGGTGGAGTCGTTTGTCGTGCCGCGGACGTTAAGGCTGGCAGAGCTGACGATCGCGCCCTCCGTGGGCGCCGTGACGTTCAGCGTGGGCGGCACGGTGTCGATCGTGTAGGTCGTGGACTTGGCGTCGGCGGCGTTGCCGTCGTAGTCAGATCCGGTGACCTGTGCCGTGTGCTGCCCGTCGGAGAGGGCGGAAGCCGGCGTATAGCTGCAGCTGTAGCCGTTGGTGATCGCCGTTTTTGTGATCGCCGAGGCGGAGACGGGGCTTCCGTCGATCTTCAGCCCGATGCTGGAGGGATCCACGCCGGAGCCGCCTGCCTCGTCGACGATCGTCCACGTGATCGGCTGCTTGTTGTTGGTGGAATACGCGCCGGAAGTCGGGGAGAGGATGGTGATGACGGGCTTGACGGTCTCCTTGACCACCAGACGCAGCCCGCTCAGCGAGGCGCCGTCTGCGGTGCCCGTCGTTCCGGCCGTGTTGGTCGCCACGACGCTGACATTGTAGTAGCCTCCGGTCTGATGGCGGCTTGTGGCGCCGGGCGCGGTGATGGTCGCGGTCCACGTGTTCCCGCTGCCGTGTGTCAGCGTGACGGTCTGCCCGTTGATGGTTGCCTGTACGGTACTAATTGCCATAGAAGATCACCTCATTGCAAAATGTGAGCGCCTGCCCGCAGCGCGGGAAGATCTCGTCAAGGACGACCTGCGTCTCGGTGACGGTCACCGTCAGCAGCGTCGTCTGGTTGATGTTGGCCGGGTTTGGGGCTATGGTTGCCGCGGTGACGTCCGGCACGGTGACGGTCACGCTCATGCGTCGTCACCTCCGGTGTCGAAGTCTGACACGTCGCCGATCTGGATCGACGTTGTCCCGCAGCCCTGCAGCACGCCCTCCTGGAAGACAAAGGTCTGCGAGAGCACCCGGGCGGAGGCCTGCAGCGCCGGCCGCACCTGGATCGTGGCGACGTCGCCGATCTCTCCGGAGGGATCGCCGCGGCCGACGGTCGAGATCCGGTTACCGCCGTAGGCGGAGAGGATCAGCGCCGCCGCGGCCTGCGCCGCTGCGGCCGTGTGCAGGAAGGGATTTTGCACGCTGAGCGTGTTCGGCGACGTCGGAGAGCTGCCGGCCACGGTCACTTTGGTCCCGTCGGACAGCGTGAATTCGATGCTGGCGCAGTCGTCATTGGCGCTGATGGCCGGCACGGCGGACAGATTGTCCTGCGTCAGGGCGACGCCCTCGCTGCCCAGCGGCCCCACGCGGAGCTTGCCTGTGGCGGCGTCGGCCCTCGCCCAGACGCCGCATGCCTGGCACGCCCACATGAGGATCTGGCCGCAGGTCTTGTCGGCAAGAGCCTCGGCGGAGGCGGTGCAGCTGAGGCCGGCATAGCCGTCGTCGATCAGGTACCGGGCGGCGAAATTCACGCCCAGCTGCGCCGTCAGGGCGCCGATCCAGCCGCCCAGTGTGGTGGGCAGCGTGCCGCCTGCGGAGAATTTCCGGGCGGAGAGCAGCCCGACGATATCTACCAGGTTCCACTGGATCGTGGGCGCGTCGTTTCCGGTCGTCCATCCGCCGGAATAGAGGTAAAACACGCCTGCGCCGACGTACTCGTCGCCGTCTGGCGTCCGCACGCCGAGGGCAAGCTCGATGCCCTGACGCTCTTCGAGGCTCTGAAAGAGCCCGGATTTGTTGAAAGGCTCGAAGCGCCGGTCAAGGTTGTCCAGGATCAGCGTGGCCGTGCCGTACGGCAGCTGCAGGCCGGTAAAGCTGCCCTGCTGCGTCACGGCGCAGGCTGCCATCATGTCCCCGTTCCAGATCTCGTAGATGCCCGGGATGATCTCCGGGATCCGCATCCGGCGTCCCGGCAGGGACCAGCGCGTCACCGTGACCCGGATCGCGTCCGGATCGGTGACCGTGAAGCCGGTGCAGCTGACGCTGTGCGCGGCGTTGTCCGTGTAGCTCTGGGACCAGGCCACGGTACCGCCGGTTTTCACGGCCACGGTGAAGTCCACGGGGATCCCGTCATAGTCCGCGGTGGGGAAGTAGATGCTGCAGGCCTGCAGCGTGCTGACGCCGGAAAACTGCATCTCGACGAACAGGTTTCCGGTCCCGTCCGGGCCGAAGGCGCCGGAGGACTCGAAGCCGACCTGCTGCGTCTGTCCAGGGCCGGGCAGGGGAAAGCTGCCGTCGAGCAGCCAGCGGTTGCGCTCCAGGGAGGCGTAGGGAAGGCCGAGTTCGAAGATCTTGTCGTGCAGCTGCGCGGGCTTGGAATAGATCGTTTCGCCGGAGCTGTCCACGGCGCCGTAGACGATATCCGGAGAGATCAGATCCACGACGGCGCGCAGCAGGATCCTGCGGGCGTCGGCGGTGATGGCCGCCCGGTACGCCGCAGAGGCGTTAATCATGCGGCCGCACCTCCCGCAGAGAGAAGGAAAGCCCGGTCCAGTACGGCACATTGTTCCGGCTCCAGGCGAAGCTCGGCTCCTTCAGCGCCGTGCACAGCATCGGGGCCGTGATCATGTCGTCCGAATCGTTCGGCAGGAAGGTCACGGGGAAGCTGCCGCCGCCCTTCAGGACGGCCTTCAGCGCCCGCCAGGTTTGATCCGGCAGCCGGTCCGTCGCATACGAGACGGTCCAGACCTTGCCGCGGAGCTCCTCCACCAGCCGGCCGGAGATCATTTCGGTCTGCACCTTCAGATCCGGCTCCTCGGGAACGTACTTCCCGCGCCGGACCTCCGGCAGCGGGATCGTGTTATTGATAATCAGTTGCGTCATGCTGCCCTCCTCATGCCGGATTGGCGATCGGCGTGCCGTTGGCGTTGCCGAGATCGATAAAGTAGCGCAGGATCCGCGTGCCGTCCGGCAGGACCAGATTGACGGTGAAGCGGCTCGGGGTGTCCTGGGCGCCGGAAACGGCCGTCTGCAGCCCGTTGACGAGCCCCGCGGCGATCGTCTTCATGTCCTCCCGCGCCGCGGCAGCGTCCTCGCTCTGTCGGCCGTAGCGTCCGCGCTGCAGATCCACGTTGGACGCAAGAGTAAAATCCGTGTTGATCGCGTCCTGCATCTCGCGGTTGACCTTGTCCATCTCCTCGGCGAAGCCTTCGCCGACGCCGAGGGCAAGATTGCGGCCGATCTGATCCCGGAAAACGCGGCTCGGGCTCGCGATGCCGAGAAAGCTCTTGACGCCGCCGATCAGCCCGCTGAAGAAGCCGGACACCTGGTCCCAGAGCCAGGAGGCCATGTTGGAAATGCCTTCCCAGAGTCCACGAATCAGGTCGGCGCCGGCCTCGACGATGTCGCCCCGGTGCTCCCAGATCGTCTCCACGATCGTGACGACGGCCTGCAGCAGCGCCGGCACCAGCTCCGGGATCGCCTGTACAAGGCCGAGCCCCAGCTGAACGATAAGCTCGATACCTGCGCTGACCAGCTGCGAGAGGTTGTCCGGCGATGTCAGCGTTTGCACCATCGTAAGGATCGCATTGACCATCAAGGGAATGAGCTCCGGCGCGGTCTGGGAGATCCCGGTAATGAGGGAGACAATCAGCTCCACGCCGGTATTGAGCAGCTCAGGCAGCCGCTCGATGATCTTTTCCAGGAGCCCGGTGATGAATTCCTCCGCCTGCGGCAGCAGCTCGTCGATGATCGCGATCGCCTGGTCGAGGCCGTCGGTGATCAGGCTCATGCCCTCGTCAACGTTGCCCTGCATCAGCGCGGTCACGCCGTTCATGATGCTGGCGACCGGCTCGGCAAACTCCGCGCCCAGGGCGTTCTTCACTGCGCCGAGCGTGCCGTTGAAGCGCTGGATGCTGTCGTCGACGGCACCCAGCGCGTTCAGCGTGTCTCCGCTGAGCACGGCGCCGGCGTCGTGGGCCTCCTGCGCATAGGCGGCGATGCCTTCGCTGCCGGCCGCGATCAGCGAATTTAGGTCAGAGGCGCTCTTGCCGAAAATGTCCATGGCGAGTACGTCTCTCTCTGTACCATCCGCCATCTGACCGAGCGCATCGATCGCCTCGGCAAAAACCTCCTGATTGCTGCGTAGGCTGCCGTCCTCGTTGGTAACGGCGATCCCAAGCCGCTTGAAGGCGTCGGACGCGGCGCCGGAACCATTCCTGGCCTTGTCCATATTCTGCGTCAGCTTTGTCATCGAGCCCGTGATGGTCTCCAGGCTGGTATCGGTCAGCTGCGCCATATACTTGTATTCCTGCAGGGCGTCTGTGGAGAGCCCGGTGTTGGTGCTCAGCGTGAGGATGTCGTCGGCGTAGGCTGCCGTGGCCGCCGTCTGCTCGTAGACGGCCTTGCCCATGTCGTACAGCGCCGTCGCTGCGCCCTGGAGCACGTCCAGCGGCGCCGTCTTGACGGCGTC
Source organism: Christensenellales bacterium (assembly GCA_045126095.1). Lineage (GTDB taxonomy): Bacteria > Bacillota > Clostridia > Christensenellales > Aristaeellaceae > UBA11524. The sequence continues at coordinate 8,901 of JBGVOA010000209.1, forward strand.
CCAGACCTCGCCGAGGTGCCCCTTCAGGTTCTGCAGCCCGGCCTTGATATCGGCGGCGGTCATGTTACTGAGCGATTCCCGGACGCCGGACAACGGATGGATCAGCTTGTCCACCTTCTCCGCGGCCAGCTCGCCCAGCGCCGACGTGAGGCCGGACAGCGGGCTCTGCGCCTTGCCCAGCGCCTCGCTTGTCGCATCCAGCTCCTTGGCAAAATTGTTCTGCTGGATCGTCGCTTCGTTCAGCTGCTGCCTGTACTTGTCCGCCTGGGCGCTGTCCTCGCCGTAGGCCTCG
>JBGVOA010000210.1:0-3760 GCA_045126095.1 Christensenellales bacterium
TGCTCAATTCTGTACCCTGCACCTATAATAACTTAATTATCTAAAATGTCAAAAGTTTTAATTATCGGTGCCGGTGGAGTAGGAACAGTAGTGGCACACAAAGTTGCTCAAGACAGTGTCTTTACAGACATCATGTTGGCAAGTCGTACAAAATCCAAATGCGACCAGATTGCAGATGCAATAGGCGGTGGCAGAATAAAGACAGCACAAGTGGATGCTGACAATGTACAGGATTTGGTACAGCTGATGCGCTCCTTCCAACCGGACATTGTAATTAATGTGGCACTTCCCTATCAGGATCTGACCATTATGGATGCTTGTCTGGAATGCGGAGTGAACTACCTGGATACCGCCAACTACGAGCCGAAAGACGAGGCGCACTTTGAGTACAGCTGGCAATGGGCCTACCAGGACCGGTTCAAGGAAAAAGGGCTGACAGCCATCCTGGGATGCGGTTTCGACCCGGGCGTATCGGCCATATTCACCGCCTATGCCGCCAAGCACCACTTTGATGAAATCCATTATTTGGATATTGTAGACTGCAATGCAGGCAACCACGGCATGGCCTTCGCCACCAACTTCAACCCGGAAATCAACATCCGCGAAGTGACACAGAAGGGACGCTACTACGAAAACGGACAATGGGTAACCACCCAGCCGCACGAAATTCACCAGCCGCTGAACTATCCGGAAATTGGCGAAAGGGAATCGTACCTCATCTACCACGAAGAACTGGAGTCGCTGGTGAAGAACTACCCTACCCTGAAGCGCGCACGCTTCTGGATGACTTTCGGACAGGAATACCTCACCCACCTGCGCGTGATTCAGAACATCGGCATGGCACGCATCGACCCCATTATGTACAACGGGGTGGAGATTGTACCCATCCAATTCCTGAAGGCCGTGCTGCCCGACCCTAAGTCATTGGGGGCCAACTATCACGGACAGACTTCCATCGGTTGCCGCATACGGGGCATCAAGGACGGAAAGGAACGCACCTACTACATCTACAACAACTGCGACCACGAAACAGCCTACAAGGAAACGGGCACGCAAGCGGTGAGCTTTACCACCGGGGTACCGGCAGCACTGGGGGCATCGATGTTTGCACGCGGACTGTGGAAGGGAGCCGGGGTGTACAATGTAGAAGAGTTCGACCCCGATCCATTCTTGGCCGAGCTGGGCGAAAAGGGCTTGCCTTGGGTAGAACAATTCGACATCGACCTGGAACTATGACCAACAAGGACCTGATACTGAAGGAGTGGAACCTGGACGGGGTGCCCTCTCCTTCTTACGTACTCCATACCGGACTGCTGGAGGCCAATCTGGCCGTCATCGACAAGGTGCGGAAGGAGGCCGGCGTGGAAATCATTGCCGCCCTGAAGGCCAACGCCACCTGGGAGATATTCCCACTATTACGCCAGCACAGCGACGGGGCCACGGCCAGTTCGCTATGCGAAGCGCGGTTGGTTTTCGAGGAGATGGGATGCAAGGCGCACACCTATGCACCGGTCTATACTGTCGATGAAATGGGCGAAATTTTATCATACAGCAGTCACATCACGTTCAATTCGCTGTCGCAATACCAGCGTTTCGGCAGGCAGGCAAGGGAGGCGGGCGTAAGCTGCGGACTGCGCATCAACCCGGAATACAGCACGGTGGAAACCGACCTGTACAATCCGTGCAGTACCCAATCGCGGTTGGGTGTTCGGAGCATCGACCTCGACGAATGGCCCGAGGGGATAGAGGGGCTGCACTTCCACGCGCTGTGCGAATCGCGCCCCAAGGATTTGCGCGGCACCTTGCAGGCGGTAGAAGAGCGGTTCGGCCGGTTCCTCCCCCAACTGAAATGGATAAACATGGGCGGAGGGCACCTGATGACGCACAAGGAGTACGACGAGGACGAACTGATACAGATACTGAAGGAATTCAAACAGCGCCATCCGCACCTGCGGGTGATACTGGAGCCGGGAAGTGCTTTCACCTGGGACACGGGAGTGTTGCTCGCCCGGGTGGAGGACATCGTACACAACGGAGGCAGGAATACACTGATGCTCAACGTATCGTTCGCCTGCCACATGCCGGACTGCCTGGAGATGCCTTATCAGCCCGAAATCATTGGGATGCACAAGGCCAACGAAGGGGAAGAGGAATGGTACATGGGCGGCAACTCTTGTCTGGCAGGCGACTGTTGCGGGGCCTGGGCTTTCGACGACGAAGGGCACCGGCCACAACCGGGAGACTCCATCGTCTTTCGCGACATGATACACTATACCATGGTAAAAACCACCCTTTTCAACGGGGTTTCGCATCCTTCCATGGCCATATACGAGCCACAAAAAGGATGCAGAGTGATTCGAGAATTTGGATACGAAGATTATAAACAACGCATGGGAGCACTCCCATAACAAAACAACTGAAGCAGCATGAGAAAGTGGAAAACAGAAGATTCTGCCGAATTATATAACATCAACAGTTGGGGAAAGGACTATTTCTCCATCAACCCCAAAGGGAACCTCACCGTCACACCCAAAGAGGGCGGACCCGAAATCGACATACGCAAACTGATGGACGAGCTGCAGGCGCAGGATATCGCCTCGCCCGTACTGCTCCGCTTCCCGGACATCCTCAACCATCGCATCGAGAAAATCACCAAATGCTTTGAACGGGCAGCCGAGGAATACAATTTCAACGCGCAAAGCCACATCATCTACCCCATCAAAGTGAACCAGATGCGCCCCGTGGTGGAGGAGCTGGTGAACCATGGCAGCAACTACAACGTAGGGTTGGAAGCGGGGTCCAAGCCGGAACTGCATGCGGTTTTGTCCATCCAATCGGACAACGATTCCATGATCATCTGCAACGGATACAAGGACGAAAGCTACATCGAACTGGCCTTGCTGGCACAAAAGATGGGACGAAAGATTTTCCTCGTCGTGGAAAAGTTGATGGAGCTGCGTACCATAGCAACACTCTCCAAGCGGATGAATATCCAGCCCAACATCGGGATACGCATCAAGCTGGCCAGCTCGGGCAGCGGAAAATGGGAGGAATCGGGCGGAGACATCAGCAAGTTCGGCCTGAACTCGAGCGAGCTGTTCGAGGCATTGGAACTGCTGAACAAGGAGGGGCTGCAAGACTGTCTGAAACTGATTCATTTCCACATAGGCAGCCAGGTGACAAACATCCGTCGCATCAAGACGGCGTTGAAGGAGGCTATGCAATTCTATGTGCAACTGCAGAAGATGAATTACAACATCCGCTTCGTGGACATTGGCGGTGGATTGGGGGTAAATTACGACGGGACCAACTCGTCCATCAGCGGAAACAGCATCAACTATTCCATCCAGGAATACGTAAACGACGCCATCTATTCCATTGTAGACACTTGCAAGAAGAACCAGTTGCCGCAACCCAATCTCATCATCGAATCGGGACGCTCCCTGGCCGCACACCACTCCATTCTGGTGTTCGAGGTACTGGCAAGCACGCATCTGCCCGAGTTCAGCGAAGACGAAAGCATCGGCGAGGATGCGCATGAGCTGGTGAAGGACTTGTATGAGATTTGGGACAACCTGACTCCCAGCCGACTGATCGAGATGTGGCACGATGCCATGCAAGCACGCGAGGAAGCCTTGGAACTCTTCAACCTGGGATTAGTCGACCTGAAGACAAGAGCGGTGGTAGAAAGGCTGTTCTGGTCGATTGCACGCGAAGTAAATGCCATGGGAGTAAAAACAAAGCATACCCCCGAAGAGTT
>JBGVOA010000211.1:0-3881 GCA_045126095.1 Christensenellales bacterium
CAGCAGCGCCAGCAGTGCGATAAGAACCTTTTTCATTGACATACTCCTTTATCAGCGGGCTGCGAGATCCTCGGCGGCGCTGATGGCGGCGATGTTGCCCTCGCCCACGGCCTTGGCGATTTGCAGGGGATGGCCCGTGCAGTCCCCGCAGGCGTATACGCGGGGCAGGCTGGCGGCCATGCGGCGATCCACCCGGATGAAGGGGCCGTCCAGCGCAAGGCCGGGCAGAAGGCTGTCCGGCGCAACGGCGGGGCGGAAGATGAACACGCCGTCGTAGGCCTTTTCGCCCTTGTCGGTGGTGAGGAGGATGCGGCCGTCCGCCTGGGCGGAAAGCGCGCGGGGCGTGCCCCCGCAAAGGTTGTAGGGCGGATTGTCCGGCTGGTCGTGGCGGGCAAGGAAGTAGTAGTCTACCTGGCTGGCGAGGCCGGAGAGGAATTCGCCCTCCTCCACGCCGCCCTTCCAGGCGGAAAGCACCGCCACCTCAAGGCCACGGTAGAACATGCCGTCGCAGGTGCCGCACCAGCTCACGCCCTGTCCGAGGAGTTCCTCCTCCCCGGGCAGCAGCCTGGGACGGGCTGCACCCATCGCCAGCACCACCGCGCGGCTTTCGATGATCTCGTTGCCCACCAGGGTCATGTAGCCATCGTCCATGGGCATGATCTGCCGGGCCAGGGCCCCAATGACCTGCACGCCCGCATCCTCTGCCTGCTGGCGGAAGATGCGCAGCATTTCCTTGCCGGAAACCTGGGGCAGCCCAGGGTAGTTGTCGATCCTTTCGGCCTTTTGCAGCCAGCCCGTGGCGGAATCCGCAGCGGCGACGGTCACGGACAAATCGCGCTGGCGGGCAGTGAGGGCGCAGCTCCAGGCTGCGGGGCCGGAGCCGATGATGATCAGGTCGGTCTTGGCCATATTGTCTCCTTCGGCGGCTCAGTCCTCGTAGGTGTAGCGGGCAATGAGCCAGGGCATGTTGCTGTAGGAGCCGTACACGTCGGCGTAGATGCGGTAGTACTTGCCCTTTTCCCACACGGTCTTGCTTTCGTTTGTCAGGCGGACGGGCTGGCTCGTGCCGTCCTCGGAGCAGTACATGATGGCAATCTGCGGATCATCGCTGAGGATGGTGTCGATCTGGCCCACGGCAACGTAGATCTGCGAGCGCTCGGCGCGGGCGGAAATGTTGCCCATCAGCTCCGCATAATCGGCAGCGCGGGTCAGCGACCAGGCCTTGCGGGTGTATTCGTCCACATTGGGCAGGTAGTAGATGTTGTATTCAACGCGGGAGGTCTTTTTGCCCGGATAGGTGGCCTGGATGATCACCTTGTTGTTGCCGTACTTCTCCAGCAGCGCAATGAAGGTGAATTCGCCGGTCGTTTCCAGCTTGGTGATGTTCAGATCGCTGTGCGCGCTGAGGACGGACACATCCGCGCCGGGCAGGGTGGTGCAGGAAATGGTGTACTTGTTCTCATTGGTGGTGCTGTAGGTGGTCACGGCCAGATCCAGCGGGATCTCCTGCACCTGACGGTAGAGGATGACCTCCATGGTGTTGTCGCGGCAGTAGGGGCTGCGGACGTTGACCGTGTAGACATTGTCGCCCTTGGGCTGCACGTTGGCGTTGTAGACCAGCTTGCCCGCCTCGTCCACCGCGTCGGACATATCCACGCCGTTTATGGTGACGATGGAGCCCGGACGCACCTTGAACTCCATGGAGTACATGGGCGTGGCGACCTCCAGCCGGGAATACTGCGGGGAGATGAGCTCGATCGGGCTTTCGGGGATGTCGATCTCGTAGGTGATGGGGTCCAGGGGCTTCTGGCGGCCGCCGGAGGTCTGGTAGGAGGGCGTGAGGGTGACCTTCATGGTTTTCTCAGTCACCACGTCCAGCGCTTCGTACCATTCATGGTCGGGGATGACGATGGTGGCAAAGCCGTTGATCACTTCAAAGTTGCGGTGCAGCTCGCGGATGTGGATCTTCTGCCCCTCTTCGCCCCGGATGAGGATGGTGTGGGCAGCCTGGTCATCCTTCATGGAGGCGCTGACGTAGGATGTTTCGTTGCCAGCTTGGGAGGCCTTGTAGTCCTCCCAAGCCGGCACGATCACCATGCTGGCCAGAACCAGCACCACCACGGACAAAACGCCCGTGAGGATGTTGACGAAGAGCCGCTTGCTCCTGTGGCGGGAGCGGGTCTTGTTCTGCTTGTGCTGGGGAACCGCCGGGGCGTTGCGGAACAGGTTCTGCTGCAGCATCGCCTCCACCTGCGGGTCATAGGAGCGGTTGTCCTGCCACTGGGCAGGGGTCATGGTGCCCCGGGGAATGGCGGGCTGACCGCTGATGGCAGGGGCGGTGGTTCCTGTGGCGGGCAAGCCGTGGATCGCCACGCGGGCCGAGCGCTTTGGCGTTTCGGACGCAAAGGACGGTGCTGCGGGGACTTCAGCCTCCTCCACGGGCACGTCAGCCGCGTCGGCATCGTCAGCGGACGCAAGCGTATCAGCGGGCGCTTCGTAAGGCGTTTTGGCGGACACGGGCTCGAAATCCACCATGGTGTCCGTCATCAGCTGCTGTTTGCGCCGCGCGCCTTCGTCCACGCGCACCTTGAATTCTGCCATCTGCTCGGCCAGCACATCGCGGCGGTCAGGGGTCACGTCGGCATGGCCGTCCTCATCCACGCGGATATAGGCCTTTGTGCCGCCCTTGAGGCGGGAGCGCCAGCTGGGCTCCACAGGGGTGCCGTTCAGCTCCGTGCCGCAGCGGGTGCAGCGGGGCAGCGAGGAGCGGTTCCATTGCTCACATTTGGGACATTTCATATACTTGTATGCTCCTTGAAAACGAAGGCGTCAGTCATCATATTCCTCATCGTCGATGACCAGCCAGCTGCATTCCATGTAATCCGCCACGTCCTCGCGGCTCTTGATCCAGTCGATCTCCTGCACGGACATACCGGCGTAGCTGATGGGGGAGACAGCGTCCTCCTGGGGGATGCGCAGCTCCTCGATTACGCAGGAGCGGAGGCTGAAAGCCTGCTCCATCGCCAGCACCATGTCCTCCAGGGTCATGTTGGTCATGGTGGTGTTCTCCACCACGGAATCCACCAGCGCGCGGGCCTGGGAGTAGTCCATCACGCGGCACTTGTCCGCCAGGGTGGAAAGCACGGTGCGGGCGCGCTGGGTGCGGGTGAAGTCGCCGCCGCCGCCCGCCTTGCGGATGCGCATGTAGATGACCGCCGCGCGGCCGGTGAAGAGGTAGGTGCCGGCGCGGTTCATCTTCGGCGTGGTCTGGTGCGCGTCCAGGGGATAATCGCGCAGGTAGCGGGCCTCGCTGGCGTTGACCTCGATCTCCACGCCGCCCATGTAGTCCACGATGTTGGCGATCTGCTGGAAATCGAACATGATGTACTTCTCGATCTTCACGCCCATGTGCTGGCTGAGCACCTGGCACAGCGCCTCAGGGCCATAATTCTTGGCGATGTAGTTCACGCGGCCGATCACGCCGTCGGGGCGCACCACCAGCGCATCGCGGATGAGCGAGGTCAGCATGATGCGGCCTGCGCGGGTATCCAGCGTCAGCAGCATGATGCCGTCAGTGTTGCCCAGGTTGTTGGGATTACCGCGCCACTGATCCACGCACAGCAGCAGATAGTGGTGCATGCCCTCGCGGGGTTCCGGCAGCTCCTCATAGGGGATGGTGTCGATGGGCTTGGGCGTATCCGCCAGGGCGGTGAGGCCGGGCAGCAGCATGGTCAGAACCAGCAGGAAAGAGATCAGGCGCTTCATCATCATCATTCGCTCCTTTTCGGAAGGATTTATCTAATAGACGTTTTGCTCGTGTACTTTCGTCCTGCGGGGAACAAATTTTGCAGGATAAAAGCATTATACCATCCTTCGGCGCG
>JBGVOA010000212.1:0-5447 GCA_045126095.1 Christensenellales bacterium
GGGATCACCGCCCTGGATCATAAAGCCCTCGATGATCCGGTGGAAGGTCAGGCCATCGTAAAAGCCCTCGTTCACCAGCCTGACGAAGTTCTCCACCGTGATGGGCGCGTATTCCGGGTACAGTTCCGCCGTGATCACGCCGTAGGCCGCCACGTCAATCTCCACCAGGATGGTCTCCGGCTCCTGCACCTGCCCGAAAAGCTGGCCCCACACGCCCTCTGCCGCCGCCAGGGCGGGCGCGCATGCCAGTAGCACCGCCAGCAGCGTCGTCAGCAATCTCCTCATGTCATAGCCTCCTTACTCCGCAGGCTTTTCCACCAGGCGGATGCTGTTAATCACCGGCTTGTAGCCCTCGGCCACCGTGCCGTTGTTGTCCACTACCGGGGTCTCGGCGCAGATCGCGTCCACGATCTCCATGCCCGTCAGCACACGGCCGAAGGCAGCGTACTGGCCGTCCAGGGAACGGGCCGCCTGATGCATGATGAAGAACTGGCTGCTGGCGGAATCCAGCGGATAGCTCTGGCGCGCCATGGACAGCACGCCGCGCTCATGCTTGAGCGGGTTGTCCCAGCCATTGGCGCTGAACTCGCCCTTGATGCGCTCCGGCGAGCCGCCGGTGCCATCCCCGTTGGGGTCGCCGCCCTGCATCATGAAGCCCTCGATGATGCGGTGGAAGGTCAGGCCGTCGTAGAAGCCCTCGTTCACCAGCTTGACAAAGTTGTTCACCGTGATGGGCGCGATGTTCTCGTACAGCTCGGCGGTGATCACGCCGTAGTCCTTCACGTCGATCTCCACCCAGTGGCTGGCCACCGGGGTATCCGCCGCGCTGGGCTTGCGGGTCAGCAGGCTCACGCCAACGATCAGCGCGATGACGGCCACCGCCGCCACGCCCATCATGATCCACCGGTTACGCCGGTCAATAGCCGCCTGCTGCTGCGCGGCGGCATTGCGGACCTCGTTCATTCTGCTCTTTCTGCTCATGGTTGGTTCCTCCGTTTCATAAATATTCCTGCATTTCAGTCTGCGCACGGCGGACAGGCGTCATCCAGGCGGACGCATTGCCCGTCCTCGGCGACCTTGCGCATCACGCCATCCCGGATGACCCAGCTTTCGCCCCACAGGTACGCGCCCGTTTCATCCTCCAGGATGTAGCTTCCGTCCGCCAGGACGAAGAAGGTCTGCCCGTGGCTGTCGCCAAAGGTGATCTCCTCGAACAGGCGCATGCCGTCCAGCACATTGTCCTTCACCATGTGATAGTGGGGCAGGATGTTGCGCCGGGTCAGCCCCAGGCCGGGAATGAAGCGCCGGTACGCCGGATCGACCGCCTCGCCGGACTCCTCCGGCTGGGCATAGACCACGTCCGCCGCGTTCATGCTGCCCGCGCTCACGCCCATGATGACCCTTTCGCGGTCCGTCAGCAGCGCCCTGAGGCCAATCTCGCGGAAGAAGGCGTTCTGCGTGGGCACATGACCGCCCGCCAGCAGGATCACGTCCGCTTCGGCCACCAGCTGCGCTGCCTGCGCCTGATTGCGGCTGTCCAGCACCGTCACGGACGCAAAGCCCATCCCGTGCCAGGCGAAGCACCCGGCGAAGGTTTCCGCCATTTCGTCGTTGCGGGCATGGTCATCCTTCCAGGCAGCAATGGCCAGGAAGCGCAGCCCCGGCCGCACATGACGGCGGAGGTTGTCCACAAAGGCGTTGCGCGTGAAGAAAATGCACGGCAGGTTACACCCCGCAGGCACATCATCGTCGCAGGGGCTCGAGGTCAGATACAGGGGCATTCGGACGCTTCCCTTCACATGGTCTTTCCGTTTATTGTACCCGCTGGGCGGGGGATTGTCAAGGTGGGGGGAGGTGCGGTATAATGGGAGCATATCCGCATCCGCAAGCGACATACGATCAACCACCAAGGAGGCCCCACCATGCACAAGTCCTTCCACACCGGCAACCGCCAGCGCCTGTACGCCGAAATGAAGCCCGCCTCGCTCCTGGTCATGTTCTCGGGCGAAGACATCCGCAAGACCAACGACGAGTACTGGCCCTTCTTCACCGACCGCAGCTTCTACTACCTCACCGGCCTCGATTCCCGCGATTTCGCACTCCTGGCCATGAAGGACGCGTCCGGCGCAGTCTCCGAGCGCGTGTACATCCTCCCGCCGGACACGCTGGCCGAGCGCTGGACGGGCCGCCGTATCAAGCCCCACGAAGCCGAGGAGCTCTCCGGCGTCACCGACGTCCGATTCGTCGACCGCTTCGAGGACGACCTCCACGCCCTCCTCGCCGGGGGACACTACTCCGCCGGCACCAGCGAATTCGGCCACATCTACCTTGACCTCTTCCGCGTCAGCCCGCGCGACATCGACCGCCCGGCCCACAAGCTGCTGCGGCGCATCCAGTCCGACTACCCCTTCCTGCAGGTGGAGAACGCCAACGCCATCCTCCGGAAGCTCCGCCTCATCAAGCAGCCCTGCGAGATTGAGGCCATCCGCCAGGCCGAGATCGTCACCGGCGAAGGCATCCTCGCCATGATGAAGGCCAGCCGCCCCGGCATGTACGAGTACCAGTACAAGGCCGAGTTCGACTACGCCCTCAGCCAGCACAGCCCCTGCGGCCCGGGCTTCCCGTCCATCATCAGCGCGGGCGCGAACAACTTCTGCATCCACTATTACAGCTACACCGGTCAGGCGCATGATGGCGACATGATCCTCAACGACGTAGGCGCGCAGCACGACTCCCTCATGACCGACGTGAGCCGCGGCTTCCCCTGCAACGGCCGCTTCACCGAAAAGCAGAAGTTGCTCTACAACTGCGCCCTGCAGACCTCGAACCACCTCTTCAGCATCATCAAACCCGGCTATTCCATGGCCGAGGTGGACGGCGAGATCCGCCGCTACAACGCGCAGCTGCTGGTGGACGCGGGCGTGCTGGACAAGGCCGAGAACGTGGGCAAATACATGTGGCACGGCGGCGCACACCATGTGGGCTACGACGTACACGACGTGGTGGCTCGCCCGGACGTGGTCGCTCCCGGCATGGTCTTCTGCGTGGACGTGGGCATCTACCACGAGGAGTGGGGCATCGGCTTCCGGCTGGAGGACAACTGCCTCGTCACCGAAACCGGCTGCGAGAACCTGTCCGCCGCCATTCCGCGGACGGTGGAGGATATTGAGGCGGTTATGCGGAAGGGATGAACACCGAATTGAAACAAATCCGGCCTGCGCTGCGTATATACAGATAAACAGGATCATAGATCCACCGAAAGGAGTTCTTCATCATGTTGCGCAGACTGCCGAAAAAACGCTGGCTGGTCATCCTCATCTGTACCGTTCTTGTCGTGATGCTCACCATCATTGCCATTGGCAGAAGCATCCCCTCCGAATCCGTTTTTGCTCACGTACACGCCGATGATACCGGCACACAGATCGACTTCCTCATCGCCAATTCCGGCTGGATACCGTATCAGTTCGACTGCAAGATGCAAAACCGCACGCTGAGAGTTGATCTGCACACCTCCATTTTCGGAGATCGTATTGGCGACAGCTTCCATATCGGCATCCCAGCCAGTGCCTATGACAATATCGTCGTCCGCTGCAATGGACAACTTGTTTCCATCACGAATTGAGCAAAAGCAAAGCAAATTCTGACCATTCATCCGCATATTTTGCATTGACGAACCGCATCAAACTTGGTATACTATTTGTAGATAATGTCCCAACATGGGCCATTTTGTAAGGAGGTAATTTGATATGCAGAACATTCCTGTTGTCAAGCTGGGTCTCGTGGCTGTGTCCCGTGACTGCTTCCCGATCGCGCTGTCCACCCGTCGCCGTCAGGCCATCGCGGCCAAGTGCGGCCAGAAGGATCTGGAGATCGTTGAGATCCAGACCACCGTCGAGAACGAGAAGGACATGCTCAAGGCTGTCGCCGAGCTGAACGCCGCCGAGTGCAACGCCGCGTGCGTGTTCCTGGGCAACTTCGGCCCCGAGACCCCCGAGACCCTGATCGCCAAGTACTTCGACGGCCCCTGCATGTTCGTTGCGGCTGCCGAGGGCGACGGCGACATGATCAACGGCCGCGGCGACGCCTACTGCGGCATGCTGAACTGCTCCTACAACCTGGGCATGCGCCACCTGAAGGGCTACATCCCCGAGTACCCCGTGGGCACCGCTGAGGAGCTGGCCGACAAGATCGCCGAGTTCATCCCGATCGCCCGCGCCATCATCGGCGTGAAGAACCTGAAGGTCATCACCTTCGGCCCCCGTCCCCAGGACTTCTTCGCCTGCAACGCTCCCATTAAGGGCCTGTACGAGCTGGGCATCGAGATCGAGGAGAACTCCGAGCTGGATCTGCTGGTCTCCTACCGCGAGCACAAGGGCGATCCCCGCATCCCCGCTGTGTGCGCTGACATGGCCGCTGAGATGGGCGAGGGCAAGTACTACCCCGACCTGTGCGAGCGCATGGCTCAGTTTGAGCTGACCCTGCTGGATTGGGCCGAGAACCACAAGGGCGCCCGCAAGTACGTTGTCTTCGCTGACAAGTGCTGGCCCGCCTTCCCCTCCCAGTTCGGCTTCGAGCCCTGCTACGTCAACTCCCGTCTGGCCTCCCGCGGCATCCCGGTGGCCTGCGAGGTGGACATCTACGGTGCTGTGTCCGAGTACATCGGCGCCTGCATCACCGGCGACGCCGTGACCCTGCTGGACATCAACAACTCCGTGCCCGGCTACATCTACGACGCCGACATCGCCGGCAAGTTCGACTACCGCCTGACCGAGACCTTCATGGGCTTCCACTGCGGCAACACCCCCTCCTGCAAGATGTGTGCTGACCGCGCGGTCAAGTACCAGCTGATCCAGCACCGCGTGCTTGAGCCCGAAGGCTCCGAGCCCGACATCTCCCGCGGCACCCTGGAAGGCGACATCGCCGCCAGCGATATCACCTTCTACCGCCTGCAGTGCGACTCCGACGGCGTCCTCCGCTCCTACATCGCGCAGGGCGAGGTTCTGCCCGTGGCCACCCAGTCCTTCGGCGGCATCGGCATCTTCGCCATCAAGGAGATGGACCGCTTCTACCGTCACGTGCTGGTGCAGAAGCGCTACCCCCACCACGGTGCTGTGGCCTTCGGTCACTGCGCGAAGGCCCTGTTCGAGGTCTTCAAGTACCTGGGCGTGCAGGACATCGCCTACAACCAGCCCAAGTCCCTGCCCTACCCCACCGAGAATCCCTGGGCGTAATCTGATCTGAATACGCGCGGCCTGCTGAGTGATCGGCAGGCCGTTTTCCGGTTCTTCACGGATTCTTAGGGAATACCATCTCAGCAAGTGTGCGTAGGAAGCGAGGTGCCGCTTTCGACGGCGAAAGCGGCGCAAAGCCGCTGGGGGAATCGACCGGCGATTCCCCCAGACCCCGGTCTGTACCCGAGTAAGTGGAGAAGCGGCTGCATACGGGGC